>NZ_LSSO01000020.1:0-16666 GCF_001645205.1 Brevibacillus sp. SKDU10
CTGTAACAGTAGATGATACGGGAGTTACGGCGAATGCTGAGGGAAAGAAAATAGTACCGGCTGGAACTATTTTGGGCGGTGGAGTGCTAGCTGATCCGAGTAAAGTTGCAAAGAAGGCTAAAACATCTACTGATAAGTCAGATGCAGAGGGTGTTCTATTAAATGACACTGATGTCACGTATGGCCCTGCATCAGGAGCAATGGTCATCCATGGATTTATTGATGTAAATAAAATTCCGAATCAACCTGATGTTGCAGAAACTGCTGCGCTTAAACAAATTACATTTTTGAAATAAGAAAGGGTGTTACTGAATGAATATTTTTGATCTTGTAAATGCAAAGAACATTTCAACGTACTATCTAGCTAATCCATCTAACACGATTCCTTATTTGGGAGCCACACTGTTCCCGTCAAAAAAACAACTTGGTCTTGATCTGAGTTGGATTAAAGGTTCACGAGGACTACCAATTGCATTAATGCCTTCTGAATTCGATGCAAAGGCTACACTACGTGATCGTATCGGATTCAGCAAAATTGATACGGAAATGCCGTTCTTCCGTGAAGCAATGCGGATTGGGGAGAAAGATCGTCAGGAACTAAACAAACTTGCTGCTTCGAAAAACGAAGCGTTAATCATGCCAGTTATCAATGCGATCTATGATGATGTAACTAACCTGGTAAATGGTGCACAAGTTATTCCAGAACGTATGATCATGCAGTTGCTTTCTACTGGAAAGATTAGCATTACGGCTAACCGATTGAACTATGACTACAACTATAAAATGCCAGAGGAGCACAAAGAAACGTTGACTGCTGATGCGAAGTGGAGCAGTCCAGACGCTGATGTGGTCGGTGATATTAAGACATGGCAGGATAAGGTCGAGGATGATACGGGTGTTCGCCCAACGAATGCGATTTGCACACGGAAAACGTGGAATTACATCTTGCAGAACAAACCTGTACGACTAGATATGAATCCATTGGGCGGTCAGAACGTCATCATGACAGACGCAATGATGAAGCAGTATTTACAATCTAAGTTAGGGATTAATGTAGCAGTTTACAATAAAAAGTTTGCTCTACAGGATGGTAGTACAAATCTATTCTATCCAGATGATGTTTTTACGCTCATCCCAGATGGAACGCTTGGAAACACATATTACGGTACCACACCAGAAGAATCTGATTTGATAGCTGGAAGCACAGTAGCGCAGGTTTCCATTGTTAATACAGGTGTAGCAATAACCACGATTAAAGAGCCACACCCAGTAAATGTAGAAACTATCGTTAGCGAGATTGTCCTGCCTTCATTCGAAACCATAGATACTATTTTCATCGCAAGAGTTGCTTAGTCAAGAGGGGAGGGGATCTTCCCTTATTTGATTCAAAGGAGTGAATAGTTATGGCTAAGAAAGCTAGTCAGGAAAAGGATTCTGGATCAGTTGTATGGACTGTGAACGTGAAATATCGTGGTAAACGTTATAAGGCTGGAGAAGTGTCTGAAATCCAAGAAGAAGATCGAGAGGGTTTAATAAAAGACGGTGTTATTAGAACGGAGGAAGAATAATGATATGGCCTATTGTAAAGGAACGACTTAGGCTTTCTGATGACACTCTACAACCGTTAATCGAAACGTATATCAATGAGATAGGGAATCGCATTATGCACTATTGTGGTATCTCAGACATTCCAACAGCATTACATTTTACATGGGCTTCTATGGTCATTGATGCATTGAGGGTTGAACAAGCAACAGTTGGTGAAGTGGCCGCCGCAACTGCTACTAGCGAGTCAATCAAAATCGGCGATACTTCAAGCTCTCCTGGTAAAAGCGAGGGAGTAACGAGTACATCAAAGGGTGTAATTGATTCAATAGTTTTAAACTATCGAGTGGATTTGAACCGATATCGAAAGTTGGTGTGGTAATGAACTATGCAAAGCATCGAATGGCGTTAGAACGTATGTATGAGGATAGAGCTACTGTTAAACGGATAACTGAAACCGAAACGCCTTGGGGCGAGACAAAAGTCGAAACCGAACCGACTATCATTTATGAGGATCAGCCTTGCCGGCTCTCTCAGAAAGCTCTTGGAACAAATGGACAGACAGCCACAGTAAATCAGGTTGTTTATGAAACGAAACTCTTTATCTCACCAGACATTGTAATCCTTCAAGGCGATGAGATAGAAGTCACAGGCAGAGGAGTTACCCGAACTTATACAGCAGGTGAACCATTCCTTTATCCCACTCACCAAGAGATTAGTATTCAACGTAAGGATAAAGCATAATGGCAGGAAGCTTTGATATGGGTGGTTTTGAACGTTTGGCAAAGGCTTTTCAAACAGCGAATGATGAACGTGTAGTAGAGCGATTCATCCGAGACTTTCTTACAGAGATGGCATACAGAGCTGAAAGGAAAATAAAAAAACGTACAGTTGTTGGGCCTACTGGTGATTTAAGAAAAAGCTGGAGGGTAGGGAAGATCGAAAAGCGCGGTAACAATTATATGGTTGAAATCTTTTCTAATCTTGATTATGCATCATTCGTAGAATACGGCTTTCGCTCACACTGGGTTCCTGGTAGATGGGAAGGCAACCAATTTGTCTATGATCCAGCAGCCAAGACTGGAATGCAGGTTGGTGAAAAAGGTGGATGGGTAGAAGGTCGATTCATGATGACAATTTCCATGAAAGAGATTGAAAAAGAGTTACCGCGCTATCTTGAAAAGCGTCAAGCTGAGTTACTTAATGACATCATGAATGGTCGCCCAACTAGAAGAGGTGATTTCGATTGAAATAACGATTAATGATGTCCGCAATGCTGTTATGTCAGCAATCAAAAAAGCGTATCCAGCAGCTAAAGTATATGGAGATCGACTGCCACAAGGTTTTAAAGAGCCTTGTTTTTTTGTACTTATGCTAGAAGGCAGTCAAGATAAGGAGCTAGACAGGCGCTACAAGCGTTTTCACCCGTTTGATATCCATTACTTTGCCTCATCTAATTCAGAGCGCTACGAGGTCGCTGAGAGGCTGGTAGAGGTATTGGAATTGATTGACCTAAAAGGTAAGCCCATTCGAGGAATTAAGATGCGACACACGATTGTAGACGATGTGTTGCATTTTTTTGTTGATTACAACTTTCATGTTGTTCGTCCAAAACCTTCGGTTCCTAAAATGCAAAAGAACTGGATTGAAAGGGGGTTAAAGTATGAGTAAGAAAAATAGCGAAGCACCACGGTTTAAGAAAGAACAATTTATCGGTTCTGATAGATACACGGAAGTTCAAAAAGACATTATTTCGGCTCTATTAGATAATACGAACACTTATACGAAAGAGGAAGTAGATAACGTGCTTTTAGATTTTTCGAGAAAGGAGTTTGGTTGATATGATGCAAAATTGGGTAACTCAAAACAAAATACGCCCTAATACGTACGTTACCGTTGTAAGCGAAGCAAAACCACAAGGCGCTATTAGTGACCGAGGAACAGTTACAATGGCTCTTTCATTGAGCTGGGGGCCATCCGGCGAAGTTATGGAAATACAGGCAGGTGAGAATATGCTAGACAAGTTAGGCTACGATATTTCCAAGCCACAGGTGCTTTTAGTTCAGGAAGCACTAAAGCGAGCTAAAACCTTGCTGCTGTACCGCCTTAACACAGGATCAAAAGCACAGGCTACAAGTGATAACCTAACGGTTACGGCTCTATATGGCGGGATTAGAGGTAATGACATCACTGTTGTGGTAGAACAAGACATTGATGATGAAACAACTTTCATTGTAAAAACTCTGGTAGCTGGTTCTATTGTAGATAATCAGCTTGCTAAGAAAATTGAGGACCTGAAAGCTAATAAATTTGTAACATTTACTGGTTCAGGCGCCCTTGTCGCAAGTGCTGGTATCCCATTAACAGGCGGTACCGATGGAACAGAAACAGGGGTAAACCACACAGCTTATCGAGAAGCTATTGAGTTACACGACTTTGACGCAATGGCTGTTCCTTATGATGATCCAACTATTAAATCAGTCTACGTTGCCTTTGCTAAACGCTTGGCAAATCAACAAAACAGATTTATTCAAATCGTGGTACCTAACTATGCGTTGGCTGACGATCCGACGGTTATTAGTGTTTCTAATGGGGTTATATTGTCAAACAGTACTGTAATTGATGCAGTAAAAGCAACGGCATGGGTGGCTGGTGCAACAGCAGGTGCTAACGCTAACCAATCTCTTACGCATACTGCCTATGATGATGCTGTAGCCGTACATGGACGCCTAAACGATTCACAGATCACGAAAGCTCTTCTTAACGGGGAGTTTTTGTTTGAACAACACAACGGCAAAGTGGTCGTAGAACAGGATATCAACACGTTTACTAGCTTTAGCCCAGATAAACGTAAATATTTCAGTAAAAATCGTGTTGTACGAACTATAAATGGCGTTGTAAAGGATTGGAAACGTGCTTTTGATAGTGATTACTTAGGGAAGATCAATAACAACGATGATGGACGCAATCTTTACAAGAAAGAATGCATCAAGATAGTAGAGGAGTATCAAGCAATAGGAGCTATTCAGAACTTTGATCCTCAAAAGGACATTATTGTTTCTCCAGGTAATGATAGTGATTCATTGCTAACGGAGGGGTATATCCAACCTGTCGATGCCATGGAGAAAAACTACTTAAAGGCGGTGGTGCGATAAATGGGTTTTTTAAAATATGAAGACACGATAAATGGTCAGGAAGGACGTGCCTACGCCACGATTAATGGTCGTGTAGAGGAAATGTTCTGGCTTAAAAAGTTTGAGGCCAAGGTAGAAAAGAACAAAAAAGAAGGAAAGACACTAAACAGACGCGGTACACAGCATAAGGCAATGGGATGGAAAGGTACAGGCAGCATGACTATTTACTATGTGACCACCCTTTTCCGCCAACTTATGCTCGATTACATGAAGACAGGTAAAGACATTTACTTTGATGTTCAGATCACGAATGAGGACCCGACATCTAGCGTTGGGAAGCAAACAGTAGTAATCAAAGGAATTAACCTTGATGGCATTACAATGGCTCTTTTGGACATAGATAGTGAGGACATGGAAGAGGAAATTAGCTTCACTTGGCAAGATGCTGACATCTTGGACAGTTTTGCAAAACCAACTTTAGGGTAAAAAAGTTGTATTAAACCCATGGAAAGGGGTATTGACAATACTCTTTTTGTGGTATTATTGAGTATATAATGCATAACAAAATAATACATTGTAATACATTGTAATACATTGTAATACATTGTAATACATTGTAATACATTGTAATACATTGTAATACATTGTAATACTAAACTCAGAATGAATAATTTTGCTTTGGCATAAACTAAAAAAGACCGCAAGATGCGCGAACATCTTACGGTTTTGTACAAGAGACTGTCCCATCAAAGGGGCGACTCGATGTTAGAAGCGAGAGTGATCTCCCGGCCTGGTAAGCTCAAGGGAGGTCATTTCTTTTTTAAGTAGGTTAACAAAGCGAGGATGAACATGCCAAACATGAACATCAGCGATAACGCTTGATATACCTCCATATTCTCACCTCCTTTCCCTGTTGTTGGGGTAAAGCGAGGTGAGTCGACCCCCTTGAGAGAGTCAAGTCTATGTACATGGAAGATTATAACATAATTTTGCGAAAAGGCGCCCCTTTAATTTTAGAGGCGTCTTTTTAGTATAAATTTAACAAATAATTTTAGAGAGATTAAAAGTTTCTATAGTAGGCTCTTACATTAAATGTAAAATAATGTGTTAGCTAATGTAAAATAATGAATGAAACAAGTTGGGATACATGGTAATATTGGATGTAGAAAGTTAAATTATTTTTTACCTAAAAACAGAATTAATTGTTTATGCTTTGGCATAAACTAAAAAAAGACCGCAGGTGTTGGTAGCACCCACGGTTTGTACAAAGACTGTCCCTTCAAAAGGGTTAGCTCACAGGTTAACCGAAGAATAGACTCTCCCCTCAGTTTACGCGCTTAAGGGAGGTCTATTTCTTTTTCGCGAATGTCAGTATAGCAATTATCAATAACGCAAAAGCTATCATTAATGAAATTGCCTCATATACTGTCATATTCTCACCCCCTTTCCCTTTTATAGGGCAAAAAGAGAGTGAGCCGAGTCTATGTACATGGAAGATTATAACATGATTATTGATAGATTTATCAAAAAGTTTACGACGTATGACGTAATTTCAATAAAAACTAATAAGACGCTCTCTCGTTATGAGGAGCGTCTTTAATAATTATCTAAGCATTCGGATTGAATTCGACAGATTCAACAATTCCAATAATCCTAAAATAGGTTTCTGATACAGGTTTATTAACAACTGTAGGTGGAAAGTTGGGGTTCTCTGATTGTAAGAGAATAGTATTATCGTCAATTTTATAGATACGACGAATCATGAACTCATTATTTAAATATACCTGATAAATTTTTCCGAATGTAATTTCTTCTTTTTTGTTCAAGTAACGAATTAAGACTTTCGATCCTTTTGTAATGTTTGCACCACTCATACTATCATCTTCAACAATTTCAAAAGAATGTGTCATTGGGTCAATACCAGTTTTTGAAGTATCTACCCAATCGTACGTCCAATTTGATTTTCCATGGTCAAATACTGTAATTTTATTTACTGGTTTATTTTCGAGTGTAGAAATTACATTATTGATTTGTTCTTCTGATAGATTACTCTCGGTCAGACGTCCTCTTAATGCAGTGTAATTATAGAGTTCATATCTCTCTATATAATGCATAATAATATCAAGTTGCTCGTTTAAAGATTTTGTCTTTAACATTTCTAGAAATTGAATTGTGTTAGGATCATCTGGATTATCTCTTGTAAAATAAAAAATATTTGATAATACTGTGACAAAAGTATCCCAGTTTTCTAAATACCATTTTATCAAAGGTCTTATTATGACGGGTGCTTTTTCTATATATGCAGCAATATTTAATAGATCAGGATCTCCTCCAGTAATCTCTGCCAGTGCTCTGCTTAATTCCTCACCTGCTGGAGGAATTTTGTTATTTTGAAGTTTGCTTATATAACCCTTATCTGTTGAAAAGCCTTTTTCTTTCAAGGCATTAGAAATCTGACTAAGGCTCAAATTACTTTTTTCAATATAAGAACTTAATAGTTCAGCGTATGTCATTAAATTAACCTCTTTCGTTGTAGCATTAAACACAACATTATTGTAGCAAATTTAGATAGTTGACGTCAAAAACACAACATGGTAGGATTTACTTAACACAACGTTTATTCAAAACACAACGTTGTGTATAAAGGAAACGAAAGGAGGATTTTATTTAATGAAGTATTCAGATATTCTTCGACAATGCATTGAAAACTCCTGCTTGTCGCTATCACAGATTTGCAATCAACTTCAAAAGTATGGATTCAAAACTAACAAAGGGTACCTAAGTAAGTTGCAAAATGGAAGAATTCCACCTGCGGGAGATGAACTAAACGATGCTATATCAAAGGTCATTGGCATTAATGCTATAAAACTCAAAGTAGCAGCCTATCGAGAAAGAATACCAAATGATATTTTAAAAGAATTAAAAAAAGAACAAGTCAGTTAATTAAAGGAGGATGGAAGATGAGCAATGTTCAACTTTTTAGACACCCGGCTTTTGGAGAAGTAGAGGTAATCGTTATAGAAGGGAAAGAATGGTTTGGTGCTACTCAAACAGCAAAGGCACTAGGATACTCTAATCCACATGATGCATTATCAAAACACTGCCGCAAAGAGGGGGTCGCAAAACGCGAGGTCCTTACGAATGGTGGAATGCAGCAGATGAAATTTATTAGCGAAGGAAATCTTTATCGCCTTATTACGAAGTCAAAATTGCCAACAGCTGAACAGTTTGAATCTTGGGTTTTTGATGAAGTACTTCCTTCTATTAGAAAACACGGTGCTTATATGACACCTGAAACAATTGAAAAGACTTTGAGCAATCCAGACTTTATCATTGGACTAGCTACTAAGCTGAAAGAAGAACAGCAAGCGAGGATGGATGCAGAAAAATTGATTGAATCCCAAAGACATAAAGTGGTATTTGCTGAGGCAGTGGAAGTCTCAACAAATTCAATTCTTGTTAAAGATTTAGCCACTCTACTTAAGCAGAAGGGAATTAATATTGGTCAGAATCGTTTGTTCAGTTGGCTAAGAGACAACGGTTATATATGTAAGAAAAAAGGGGACATGTATAACAAACCTACTCAAAGAAGTCTAGAATTAGGGTTGCTTGAATTGAAGACACATGTTCGCACTGGGTCTAATGGGGAGTTGAAAACAGAGTATACACCAAAAGTTACTGGAAAGGGACAGGTTTATTTCATCAATAAATTTAAGGGTGGAATCGTGGCATGATTGTAATTGGGGGAATTTGTAGTAAACAAAATAAAAAGTCCATCTTCTGTATCCGACCAAGAACAGAGAAGATGAACTCATAAACAATCCGGGCAATACCCTTACATAACAGTATACCACAGACAACAAGAATTTACACGGTGTTGCCCCTTAAATCAGGGGGAAAGAACAATGAGTACGCTCATACAATGGCTGGAACCAGCGATACAAAAACGTGTTGATGAGGTTTATTTTATTACAGATGAATCTGAAGGAGTAATAAGAGGTCGAAACGAGTTTGATAGAATTATGATTAAATTAGAAGGGCTGTTACCAGAAGAACGGAAATTGCTACAGGATTTATATGAATCAGTTATCACGATGCGATCTTCTGGAGAAGAGGTAGCATATCGGTCAGGTTTTAAAGATGGTTTGGGAATAAGCAGAGAGATTAGTCCAGTAACTATTTTCCATCAATAATAATATTTGAAGACACACTCATATGGGGTGTGTCTTTTCTATTGAAAGGGGTGATGCTTATGTAAGCCTCATGATTAATATGTGATGCATTTTAAACAAAAACAAACAAATGAGAGGGGAAAATAATAATGAGCGATTTATCAATGTTTTTTGCAGAGAACGTTTCAACTGAGGTAGTAGAGGAATTTGTTGTATCTGAACGTTTTAAAGATAAGGATGGTAGTCCTGTTAAATGGAAAATTCGCACTATCACTGAATCTGAAAATGATAGAATTCGTAAAGAGTGTATTCGTCATCCCAAAAATAAGAAAAGACAGCAAATGCCTGAATTTGATCCAAATGAGTACCGTGTTAAATTGGCTGTAAATTGTGTGGTTTATCCAGATTTAAAAAATAAAGCTCTTCAAGATTCTTATAAAGTTATTGGTGCTGAAAGTCTATTAAAAGCTATGTTAATCTCTGGTGAAGCAAGTGTACTCTATGAAAAAATCGACGAGATTAATGGATTCGATAAAGAAATCAGTGAGCTAGTAGAAGAAGTAAAAAACTAGTACAGGAGGGCGATGAATGGTGGAATATAGCCTATTACGCTCTCCATAAGCTAAGAATTTTACCATGGGAATTAGCAGAATATCCTCCTAAAAAGAAAGCAGCTCTCGTTGCTTTAATTTCGATACGTGTAGAAAACGAAAAAAAATTGAATAAAACATAAAAAATCTAACTCCCCTATGGTACATTTAGGTAGAAATATTACATAGGGGGTTAGGTAATGAAAAAATCATTCTTTTTAGTTGTTGCTCTATCTCTATCTCTTATAACAGGTTGTTCTAAGCCGACAGACTCTTCTGAGACAAAATTACCTCAAAAACAAGAAGAATCGGTTGCTAAAGTAGTTGAGGAAAAGAATGACATTGAATATTCTAAGTTCCTTGAAATTCAAAATTTAAAAGCAAATTGGGAAACGAAGTATGACAACTCTAAAGAACCTGGATTTAGCTATGATATAAAAAATACTGGTGAGAAATCGGTAAAAAGTCTTGAAATTACATTCTACTTTTTAGATAAAGAAGGAAAACCTGTAGGGGAAAAGACGATGAATCCATTTAAGACTATTGGTAATAAAATGGATGAGTTAAAACCAAATTACACATGGAAAACGAGTTCAGGGACATATTGGAGCGCTGAAAACATTAGTGATGATTGGAAGGAGGGAAGTGTAGAAGCAAAAATAACCAAAATTGAATTAGCAGAGTAAAATTAGCGCCCTAGATGGCGCTTTTTTATTTTGTTATAAAGGAGGGGAACTTTTGGCCACAGTATCATCGAGTTTACGACTATTCGATGGATTCTCAGGACCATTACGTCAAATATCACAGTCTTTAAATATGACTATAAGTGTTATGCGTCAGATGGCTACGGCAACAAATGCAGATGCTTCAGCAATAAGAACTTTAGAATCAGCTTCAAGACGATTGACAAGCGCCGAGGCAGACCTCATAAGTGCCACCCAGCGCGCTACAAATGAACAACAACGTTTTAACAATTCTTTAATGAGTTCAATAAACTCAGGAAATAGGTTAGTTTCAGGATTAAAAAATATAGCTGCTGCCTATTTAAGTATTCATACAGCCCAACAGATAGGGCAAGCCACCCTAGGTGGAGCTATGAATCAACAGAAATTTCTAGATATGTTTATTGCTCGTACTGGAAGTAGGGATATAGGTACAGCGATGTTTCAGAAGTTTAAAAGAGAAGCTATTGCTGCTGGAGCAGATATTAGTGACGCTTTAACAGGTGCTCTATCCTTTTATTCAACTACAAAGAATGCTAATCAAATCACCGAACTGAATAATATTGCAAAACGATTAAGCTTTTTTGATACAACAGGTCAAGGATTACAAGGGGCGATGTTTTCAGTTAAGGAAGCTATGAGTGGTGATTTAGTATCTTTGTCTGAACGATTTAATATGGGTAAAAAGGATATTCGTAATTCAGGACTTATTGATTTTGCTAAAAAGGGGGATATAGACGGTTTTATAAAATCATTTAATAAATTGTTAGAAACTCAATCAATGGGGAAAAAAGCGTTTCAAACAATGTTAGATAGCCCAGCGTATAAATGGCAAAGACTTATAAATAATTTTAAAAATCAATTCGCTGAGGCTGGACAGGGTGCGTTAAAAGCCATTTTACCTTTGATTGATAAACTGAACAACGCTTTTCAATCAGAAAAATTCGCTGTTTTTTTTGATGGTCTATATTCAGTATTAAGGATTATAAGTCTAGGGTTCAGTAATCTATTTAATGCTATAGGCCCTACATGGAATTTTGTAAAACTACTTTTTATAACCACATATGAGATAATCTACAATACAGGAATAATTTTGACGGGATTAACTCCTGTTATTATAGGGGTTGCCGTTGCATGGGGTATCTATTATCTATGGGTAAATAGATCAGTTATTGTCACTAGAATTTGGATTGCAACAAATGCTGTCGCTAGTTTAATAATGGGTGGCTTAGGTACAGCAACAGGAGCTGTTACAAGCGCTGTAAAAGCATTGAATCTAGCATTTCGAGCAAACCCCATAGGCTTTGTAATCTCTCTTGTAATTGGGCTTATAACCGCACTGGCTGCTATGCAGTTAGTTACGAATGGATTGAGAAAGGTATTTAGTGGCGCTTTCGGTTTTATTGTTGATGTCGTACAAAATGCTATGAACACTGTAATGGACATTGTAAATGGAGCTATTAGAGGTTTGAATAATGTAACGAAGTTTTTTGCTGACCTTCTCGGAGTAGATGCGTATAAGATTCAAGAGATTCAATACCGAGCAGATTTCTCTAAATTTAAAGCTACTGGTCAGGATATGATTGAAAATTACAGTTTAGAGGATTTTAAAAAGAAACTAGGCTTAGAGAAGGCTCCTGAGTACAACCCTAGTGAAGCAACACTAAAAGCAATGAATCAAATTTCAAGTATTGGAAAAGTCGATGAAGTAGGGAAAATTAAAGACAAAGTAGATATCTCTAATGAAGACTTGAAAATGATGCGAGAACTGGCTGAGATGAAGAATATCCAGAATTTCGTTACTCTGACACCTACCGTGCAGGTTCAAACGGGAGACATCAACAAAGGTGCTGACATTGATACGGTTGTCGCTGAGATTACTAAGAAACTACAAACGGATGTAGTGAACTCAGCAAAAGGAGTATATAACCATGCCTAAAGAGTTGATGAGCTTAAGTTACAACAACCGAGAAAAAGTAATTGCTTTCCCTGTTCTACCTGAAAGCATAGAGATTAGCGATGGTAATAACAGCAAAACTTATACAACGGTGGGATTAGGTGAAATCAACGTGATTAAAGACCCCAAGCTCACCGTTTATAAATTTAGCAGCGAGTTTCCGAATCAAGCCTATCCGTGGGTTGTCTATCCGGATAATTTGTTATCACCAGCTCAATATGTAAAGTACATTGAAACCTGGAGCAAAACTAAAAAACCAGTCCGATTTATATACACTGGAGAAAGCTTTGATATTAACGAGGCCGTTTCAATTGAATCATTTGATTGGAAAGAGGTAGCTGGCACAGGTGGAGACATAGAATTTAGCATCACACTAAAAAAGTATCTGTTCTATGGAGCCAAGCAAGCAAAGGTATTAAGCGATCCAGCAGATCCCAAAAAGAAAGTTGTACAAAAGAAATCTGCTCCACGCCCTTCTGATCGACAGCCACCTAAGACACACAAAATAGTCGCTGGTGATGATTTGTGGTCTATTGCAAAGAAGGCATACGGTAATGGTGCTAGATACAAGGAAATCCAGAAATTAAATGGGTTAACGGATGCACAGGTAAAAAAATTAAAAGTTGGTACAGTGCTTAAAATGCCTAAATAGGAGGGGAGTACCGATTGGAGATATTAATTGATAACAAGAAGGGGAACGTTTGGGACATAACGGACATTATAACTGAAATCACATGGAAGACAAGTAGAATCGGGAAACCCTCTAGCTTGTCTTTTTCTTTTGTCGATCGAGGTATCTATCAGGATAAAACGTCATTCACTGTACAGAATGGCGATATCATACGTTTTATGAAAGATGGGAAAAACGTCTTTTATGGATATGTTTTCTCTGTTATCGGTGGAATGGATGAGGATGTTAAGGTAACTGCTTATGACCAGCTCAGGTATTTACTAACGAATGATACCTATGTATTTGCAAAGAAAACAGCCACAGAAATTATTAAGCAGATTACAGAAGATGTGGGGTTGAAAGTAGGGGAGCTTGAAAACAGTAGTTACAAGATACCTACTATGATTGAAGACAACCAAAAGTTATTAGATATCATTTGGAAAGCGTTAGATTTATCTATTGTTGCCAACGGAAGAAACCTTGTTTTCTATGATGATTTTGGTAAGTTGGTCCTGAAAGACTCCACTAAGATGCTACTTGATTTTTATTTAGGTGATGATAGCTTAATGACCGATTATACAATAGATCGGAACATTGATTCTGATACGTACAACAGAGTAAAGATTGTACAAGACAACAAAAAAACAAAGAAACGAGACGTATACATTGCCCAGGACTCAGCGAATATCGCCAAATGGGGGCGTTTGCAGTTGTTTGAAAAAGTGGACGAGGGTATGACGAAAGCGCAGATCAAGCAACTACTTGATACATTGATTGCTGTAAAAAACAAAGAAACACAGAGGTTATCACTTACTGCTATTGGCGATATCCGAGTAAGAGCAGGCTGTTTTGTTCCGGTTTCCATCGAGAGACTAGGAATTAATCAGCCTTTTCTTGTGGACGAATGTACGCATAAATTTGATGGTTCAGAACACACAATGACAGTCGATCTAAAGGTGGTGCAAAAGCATGCTAGAAGCAATTAAACAAGTAGTCTTAGGAGTAAATGAAGCAAGTAACCAGGTCGCTATTTTTTATGGGACAGTAACCAGCGACAAACCTTTAGAGATCAATGTAGATCAGCGATTTACACTCACAGAAGAGTTTCTAGTCATCCCGGAACGGCTTACCTTATACGAAGTTGATTTAAGTCATACACATGCCTACACAGATGTAACGCCAATTGGTACAGAAAATAAACACACCAGTGTAGCCCTACCGGAAAAACTAATTATCAGGCGTGCTTTTAAAGTGGGTGATACTGTCCTACTCATGCGTGTGCAAGGAGGAAACAGCTACGTTGTACTAGATCGGGTGGTGGCCACATGATTCTACCACAAGGCTCTACGATTGATTCCGTTACGTTGGAAGAGGTGGAACAACCGAGTAAGACATATAAGCTAGACCTTGTTAATAAACGCATAGTCGGCTTTGTAGACGGTCTGGACGCGGTGAAACAGGCTGTTTTTAAAACACTTTCCACCATTCGCTTTGAATACCTCATTTACTCTCATGACTATGGATTTGAGTCTCCGAGCATGGAAGATGAGGCTATTTTTCGATCTGAAGTTCAACGGTGTGTCAGGGAGGCTCTTTTGCAAGATGACCGTATCCTTGATGTGACAGACTTTAAAATCACGATTGAAGGAGATACATCTTTAACTGAGTTTGTTGTCGTATCCAAGTATGGTGATTTTAAAGAGACAAAGCAGGTGGCGCGATGAATTGGACATTTGAGTCATTTTTTGAATTCATGCTCAATAACATACGTGAAGATGTAGACAAAAGAGAGGGTAGTGTAATCTATGACGCTCTTTCATCTGTGGCAACAGCATTCATCAAGATACAAACGGAACGAGAGACAAATGAAAATCTTTACTATGCTGATACCGCAACAGGCGAATTTTTAGATAGAAGGACAGAAGAAGATGGGGTTGAAAGACGTCTGGCAACAAAAGCAAAGCGTAAAGGTGTATTCTACGACCAAGAAGGCAGGTTGTTTGATATTCCACTTCAAAGTAGATATTCGCATGAGGACCTGAATTTTATTGCATTAGAACGACTAGCAGCAGGTGAATTCCTCTTGGAATGTGAGACAGCCGGATCTGCTGGAAACGCGGTATTCGGTTCCCTTATTCCAATCGAATACATTGAGGGACTAGGAAAAGCAGAAATCACAGATGTTTTAATACCCGGGGCCGATGAGGAAGACGATGAATCGCTACGAAAAAGGTATTTCGATGCACAAGAAAGTAAATCGTTCGGAGGCAACATTGCAGATTATAAAGAAAAGGTAGGAAACATACCAGGTGTTGGGGGTGTGCAAGTCACGCCTGCTTGGAAAGGTGGAAGCACAGTCAAATGTACTATTATAGGTAGTGACTACAATCCCCCATCACTAAAGCTGGTTGAAGATGTCCAGACTTTTGTTGATCCAATAGTGAATAGTGGTCTTGGATTAGGATTAGCTCCTATTGGACATCGCGTTACGATCGTCGGAAACAAAAAGAAAACGATAGACCTACGTACTAAGCTAATTTTGGAGGCTGACATGCATCCAGATCAAGTGAAAAGCGATGTCGAAAAGGTCTATTCCGATTATCTCCTAGAGCTACGTAAAGCATGGAAAAATACAAAGAAAACCGTTGTTCGTATCAGTCAGATCGAATCGCGGTTTCTTTCTATTGCAGGGGTGTTGGACGTAATGGATTCTACATTAAACGGCTCTTCAGGAAATCTGGAGTTAGATACCGAGGAAGCGCCGTATATGGGGGCGGTGACGATTGTCTAATGAATTGATGAAGTATCTGCCACCGTACTATCATGACGTTCTCGAAATGCAGGAATATACACAGGCAGCCTCTCTTGCTGTGGATATGTTTGCTAAAGCTGTTGAACAAGAGTTAGCAGATCAATTCATCGAAACAGCAAGCGAAAAAGGTATAGCTCGCCGTGAGAGAATGCTACGGATTAAACCAAGAAGTGATGAGACGCTAGAGTTTCGTAGGATGAGGCTAAAGAATCGAAAGTCTATCAAGCCACCATTTACAGAGCGCTGGCTACAGCATCAATTGGACCGGTTACTCGGCAAAGGAAGGGTAACGGTTAATGTTGATGTCCTTAATTTCATTCTTAGTGTTAACGCTGAAATCGAAAATGCACCAGCTTTCCGAGAAGTGGAGCATACAGTTCGGACAACGATTCCAGCTAACCTAGTGTATCAGCAACGAACACAAATTAGAGAAAGTATCACCCTTTCAGAAAAGATCATTAAACAAACGATTGTTCGTCAAACAAGACTCTCTACTACATGGAGGCTAGGCCGGACACCGTTTGCGGAGGCCCTAGATGAAAAAGAAGTGATTCAGCTTCCTCTAAACCGACTAACGAAATTATCAACGAAGTGGCAGGTAGGTTCCACTCCATTTGCGGAGGCGATACGAGATGATAACCAATGATTTGATACTAGATACAACGAATTTTGTAAAGGGCAAGCTGAAGAAAATAACGCTTAATGGTTCATTTGAAGTTACAGGCTTTACGGTAACGCAAGATAAAAACCTTTTGTTCGTAGAGTTTTCAGTAAGCCCTTCTGATGTTCAATTGATCAATCTAATTGAGATTCGCGATTCCGAATCAACCGTAGTTAGTTCCAGCGTAGTCTATGTTCCTATCAATTCAGAAACGATTATTAAACACACAATTACGATTAAGGAGGGGTGATACATGGCGTTTAATGCAAAAACAGACTGGAAATATGATGAAGTTGTCATGGAAAGGGACTTGAACCGAATAGAAAAGGGAATCGGGGATGCCCACACGGCTGTAGAGAATATACAAAATAAGCTTACACCAGAAGGAATCGGGGCAGAAACT
>NZ_LSSO01000021.1:0-12879 GCF_001645205.1 Brevibacillus sp. SKDU10
TGTTCAAAGGTACGTATTTCTGCCGAAAATTTCTCTAAAAGATGATCTATTAAAAAACCATGCTGGTTGGCTGATTTCATAATTGTTACTACGCCGGTTAATATTTCCGTAGGATGATCCTCAAGGAAGGCAATGTAGTCAGCTAGAACACTTGTATTTCCCATGAGCATGTCCAATGTATACATGTTTGCGGTAGCCCACAGATTGAATTTTTCGACCTCTTCTTGTCCAGATTCGTCAAGCAGTTCAAACCAGCTAAGATCAGCGTAGCCAGAGACATATTCCTTGGCTTGTTCGTAATGCCCTTGTTTTTCCAGAGATACTGCCTTTAACAAATATCCCTGTCCATAATAAACGACCAAATGACGCTCGGTTTTAAGCGGCTGATAGTATCGATTATTCTTTAGCTTAGAAAGCTCCTTTTGATAAACCAGAGTCGCTAATTTCCTTAATTCATCTCCGTACTTCTCCACTTCTTTCCACTTATGTAATGTAAAGCATACATTAGCTAGCTGTAGAAGTGCATCCAACTGATGACGCTCAGATAATCTTTTGCGATAAGCTTCAAATCGGATAACAGCCTTCCAATTTTCCTCCATATCGGTTTCCTACAAGGAGCGAAATAAACGATAGTGACTCATAATAAATCGGTCTGAATAGCTGTCTTTTTCGTTATCAATCACTAACTGATAAAAGTAGATTGATTCTTCCTGCCTCCCATTTTGATATAGCTGTTCGGCTACATAAAAAAGGATTTCGATGTTCTTGCGTTGTTCTAATAAGGCCGAGACAACTGGCTGAATGCAGTCATGTCTGCCCAGCTCGGCACATCTAATCAGATAGGGGCATACTCTTCTCCTCGATACTCTTCCCTTTGGAAAGCATTCATCAATATACAAGTCATACAGCCAGCCAGGAGGCTCATGAAACACATTTGCAATGGAATCTAATTGTGCAACCGTTAATGTCCTGGCAGGATTTCCATTCAAAAAACCGCTTAAATGTCCATTATTGATATGGGATAACTCACTTAATTTACTCAGAGTGTAGTCATGTAATAGGAGACGACGTTCAATTTCCGTACGTATGGTTCGCGCCCTAACATGATTACGATCAATCATGTAACCACTCCTTTTACGCAATCGTATCTATTTGTAGGCTAAAGCTGTTACCTCCTGTAGACCTCGTAAATTCGATCGGACTATATTCGGCCTTGGATAGCTGGACAACGGCCGCTCTTATCTACTTAGGTTTCCGTACAGCCTATCCTCATAACCGAAACGTCCATCTGCTGCTTGCCTTTTTTACACAGGAGCGCTATCTGGCAAACGCTCCTGTGTTTCGCTGATTTACAGCTTTACAAAACGCAGATTTTAATACCCTGGATCATAATCAGATGGTTGCACCTGAAGACTTGTCCCGCTTAGTGCTGGAACCACTGAATCAGTAAGTGTGACCGTCACAAGCATTGTTACAGACATCAGAAGCATACCTATTACTTTTTTCATAGATTACGCACCCCTACTCTGATAGTTTTCAGAAACAATCTGTTGATACACACGTTGCAATTGTTCGATTTGCTTTACCGTAATAGCCTTCGAGCAAGCTACAAAATGAGTCAAGATATCCTTGATGCATTCATTCATTTCCAAAAAAGCATTTAGTTTTGCATAAACCAGCAGACTCTTGCTGTAACTCTCAAGTCCCTCATCCACATAGCCTGCCTTGATTTGATGAAATCCTTTAAACCGATAATATTTCCCTACCGATAAATGCTTGTACGGTGTTTGCAGGTTCACATGCAGCCACTCTTTTTCTTGATGAAATAACTCTTCGCAGGCTTTCACATTATTGATGGTAAGGAAAATATCCAGAAGCTCATTTACCACATGAATTTTAGAAGACGGACTGCTTGTGTCTAAACACTCTTTGAGTAATGGGATCGCCAATTGATATTCTTGTCGCCTTGCGTGTAAAATCGCTCTTGTTAGTAAGGTTGCCTCAGTTACAAATGAATAAGGAAGCTGTTGAAATTGCTCTAGGTGCCGCTCTACAGCTTTGTATCGCCCTAATCGTGAAAGGGAATTAATCATAGCTAGATAGCCTCTCGCTTTTAATTCGCTACTGCCTTGATCCTCTCGAATCCCTGCTTTACTAAGGGCGATACATTTTTCGTACTTCTTTAATGCATAGGCTTGCAGGGCCAATTTGTAAAGGAAATCAATCCTTTCCTCCTGCGCCAAAAATACAATGTAATGCAACACCTCCTCTCCAATTTGAAAGGATTCTTCCAGCTTCTTTAAATCCTGCCGCTGCACCAAATAAATTTGCAACAGACCTTTAGCCAGATATTTCTGCATCCCTCTTTCCCTAGCGTAGCTTACGATAAGATTGAATAAAGTAAGTCGGCAGGGAAGATCATTAACCAAACAGGAGCGCTCATACAGCTTTTCCATGAGCTCGTAACTATCCTCCATTGGCAGTTGAATAAAACGCAACGCTACTTTTTTAATCAGTGGGGTTTGTCGTAATGAAATGGATTTGGAGAGCAAATCAAGTAAAATCTTAGGGCGCCGTTCCACATCTGCATAGTAGCCAATGACTTCTTCCCACGGTATCTGTAGGGAAATAGCTAGCGGTTTAATGGTTCGCCATTCGGGTTTGCGGGTTTCCCCACACTCTATTTTTGATATCACCCCCTTGCTGACTCCTGTCATTTTGGATAGCTGTGACAGGCTTAAATTCCTGTCCTTTCTGCGTTTTCTCATTCCTTCTCCAAACGTTTGGTATTGGAAAGCCAATCCTTTCATCCATTCCCCACCTTTGTAGCTTCTACCGTTATTTCTAACGATTCTTTCGCTCTCAAGCTGTTTTAGATTGGTTCATAGACTTTATAACTGAATCCGTTAGTTTGTCATCAAAAAAAATGCCTGGTTCAACGTCTAATGCATTTGCAATAATCTGCAAGCGTTCTACATCAAGTCTCACCTGTCCGCACGTAATATGTCTGTATCCTTGTAATGAAAGACCTAATATCTTTGCCAAATGCGTCTTAGTGATTCCTTTTGCCCGCCTGATTCTCTCGACATTCTGATGAACCATATGTAGCACCTCGCATTCCAATTTTTAGGAGCCTATAGCTATATCATAATAACGGAACACGTTACTGTCAATGCTCTTTTTTCTTCACTTTCTCAAATTCCGTTAATAAACTACCTTAATTCGTTAGTTGCTGATATTATTTTTGTAAAGAGGTGACGAGAATGCCATTGATCGGTCAACGAATCAAAGAGCTGCGGAAAAAGAAAAAATGGACGCAGCAGGAATTGGCTGCTCGTGTAAACGTCTCAGCACAAGTCATTTCTAACTGGGAGAGAGCTTACACGAATCCCAATCATGATGATATTTATCGACTCGCTAAATCCTTAAACGTTTCTGCTGACTACATGCTATTTGGCAACAAGCATACGAAGCTTGTTAAGGAAGCTTCTAGTCCCTATTCCGATTTTGAAGCCTTATATTTATCCGAATTGGAACAGCTGTCAGAAGAAGATAGAAAAAAGGTGCTGGAACACATCCGTTACCTGCGCTATCTGGCAAATCAACAACAACAGGATCACGACAAATAGCTCGCATGTTATGTGCGGGCTTTTTTATTTTCAAAAGACCCCAGGCTTATTCCGCCTCTTTTTATCGTTGCTATTACATAAGACCTGCTTGATACCCTCATAAATAAACATAAACAAAAATTCAGAAAAATTTAGCAAAAATAAATTCATTTCATTATGATTAAATACAAATATCGACAAATTAGACTATTTCAGGTTATATTATAAGCAATATAATTTCAAATAGTATGACCATTTGCTGTTTACTGAAATTATATGCATAGCACAATGCAAGCATTTCGTTCTTTCATCTAGCATAGGAGGGATACAACATAAGACAACAGCCTTAATGCAAACAAAAAGAATCGCTTGCGATCTTTCTTGAATCAAAATCTAAATGGTTGATTTATAAATCACAAGATAGTTAGCAGTTCTTACTGGAGGTTTCGATATGATCAAAAACATAAAGCCAGAAACAGAATTTTTACTTCCATACGAAGATAATGTAGAAACATTTTTCACTAAGACAGCCCTCCTGCAAAAACAGCTTCAGGCTACGAATCATCTAAATCCGAAATTTCCTGCCCAAACCTTTCATTATAAGAAAGATCTAGAAAAAAGCTATATGCCGGAAACGGGAAAACATACAGAAGAGGTATTTACGAGCCTTTCTGAAATGTTTGAAGGCAGTATTCGTCCGCACTCCCCCTATTCGCTCTTTAATATGGTGCCCTCACCCTTGTTAGATACTGTAGCAGCGACAACAATGACGCAATTATATAATTCCAACAGTTTAATGGATGCCTTTGGCGGCAAAACAATATTATTTGAACAACGCATAGCCAGAGGGATCGGCCGTTTAGTAGGCTGGGAGCAATCACATGGAATTTCTTGCAATGGTGGAAAATTAACACTTTTCTACGCGATCAAATCAGCCATTTCCAAAATTGCTCCTGAATCAAGACGTGAAGGGATTCCCAATGATCTCGTGGTCTTAACAAATGAAGGCGCACACTATTGTGTTGAGCATGTTTGTTCCATACTTGGTTTAGGAGCGGATCAATGCATCCGTATTGGTACCACAGAGGATTGGCGCATGGATGTAACGAAGCTAAAACAGGTTCTGCACGAGCAGCTCGCTAAAGGAAAACGGATTGCCGCCGTTGTATGTTGCGGCGGAACCACGATTAACTTCGCTTGTGATGATACGAATGAGGTATATCAGTGTGTTGAGCAGGTATTTGCAGAAACGAAGCAAACCTATTTTCCCTATTTTCATTTAGATAGCGTTATTGGCTGGCTGTGGTTTACTTTTATGGGAGTAAGTGATAACGAATGGGAACAAAAAATCGAAAATGCTGAAATTCGCCGCAAAATTAAGCGAGTAGTAGAAAAGGTAAAAGGTGTTTCCCGATTTGATTCGTTTGGTGTCGATATGCACAAAAATGGTTTGTGCCCCTATTCAACAAGTTTTTTTGTTTCCAAAACGGATGAATGCTTTAACCGTTTAAATGAAGGCTCCTATACCTATGGAGAAAACGACTATGAATTCGGTAACTTCCGCGCCTATCGCTATACGATCGAAAATTCTCGTCCTGCTAGCGGGATCGCCGCTGCTTGGGTGGCAATGAACCGGTTAGGAAGAGTAGGATTTCAGGAATATTTAGTCCAGCTACATACGTTACATATGAAATTTAAGGATGCGCTTGAAAAGGTAAGCGGTATCTCTGTCATTAATGATGCCTCTTTAGGATGGGAGCTTGTGTTTCAGATTGCCTTTAATCGGATTCGCTTACATTCCTCCCACTTCGATACAAGCGAAATTGCGAAAACATTCATTCAATATTGTTGGAATGAAACCAATAAAGGGCATGAGGTTCCTTTAATTAGTATTGTACCAGAATTTAAAGTGAATCCAGACGATAGCATGAAGACTGCATTTTTACTTTATCCCATGTCATTATTTTCAGAGGATCATATCTCAGAGATTGTCAGTAAATTAGCCGCCTGCATCTATGAATTTGAAATGAAAGTGATCTCAGGAGAAATTGTAGTTGAAAATCGTCTCCTAGAAAAACCAATCCGCTAATTCTTTTATCAGGAAGGTTAATAAATGATCGGGAAAGGAGCCTTTACATGGCAAGAACCTATATCCAAACCCTGCCAGAGGATGCATTTAGCTTTATTGAGGAGCAATTACAAAGGCAAACACGCCCTGTTATTAACTTAGCCATCGGGAATCCAGATGGTTCCCCGAATCCAGAATTGATTGAAAAGCTAAAGGAATATATCTCAAATCCCAGTTATCATGGCTATGGTGATTTTACTCCAGACGTTGGGAAAAAGCTAAAAAAAGCGGCTGCCTCTTATTACGCACGCCGATTTAAAGTCAGCTTATGTGATGAAACAGAGGTTTTAGATGTATTGGGGACAAAAGAGGGAATCTATTATCTGCTGTCTGCTCTATTAGATGAAGGAGACAGCGTCCTTGTCCCCTCCCCTTCTTACAGCGTTTATACGAATTGTTTACATTTAGTAGGCGGAGTTCCTATTTATTTTCCATGTGAAAAAGAAACCTTTGTACCAGACTTATCACAAATTTCTCAGGAAGATTTGCAAAAAGCCAAGGTGATGGTCCTTTGCTCACCTGGGAATCCAACGGCAACTGTGTTATCGAAAGAGTTTTTGGCAGAAGCCATTGCTCTGGCAAAGGAATTTAATTTTGTGATCATCCATGATTTAGCCTATGCTGAAATCTCTTATGATGGTGTTGAGGTTCCTAGTATTCTTTCTTTACCGGGAGGCAGGGATGTGGCTGTTGAGCTGTATAGCTTAAGTAAATCTTGCAACGTAGCAGGATGGCGTATTGGCTTTGCTTTGGGGAATAAACACGTATTGCAGGGGCTGCGAACGATGAAATTCAATGTTGATTTTGGAATGTTCCTGCCCTTCCAATGTGTTGCCATAGATGCGCTTGAGCAGATGGAATACTACGCATCTGAACAGACGAAACGCTATCAGGAGCGCATGGATTATTTTGTCCCAGAGCTGCAAAAGTTAGGCTGGGAGGTTAAAAAGTCGCCGGCATCCTTCTTTCTTTGGACAAAGATTCCTCGCGAGTATGAAGAAATGGGCGATCGGAATTTCGTAAGCTATCTCTTAGACCAAGCAGGCATTCTCCTTTCACCCGGCAGTGGATTTGGCGCTGGCGGTGCAGGATATGTGCGTATTGCACTGGTTAAGGACATCGAGGTGCTGCAAGAGGTAATTGCACGTCTGCAACAGCTAAAAGTAAGCGCAGCAACATAAGAAGGCTGATGAAGACGAGCACAGCACCGCCTAGATGGTGGTGCGTGGCGTGTGGAAAGCTTTTTCAGCTTACATCCTAAAATTATTCATTTACACGGAGGCTCGATTTGTTTCGTTATTCCTTTTTAGTGTTAGCAGGAGCTTGTAGCATTGGGGTATTAGCCATATTTGTAAAGTTTGCCTACCAGATGGGTTTTACACTAGGCGAGGTAATTGGCAGCCAATATGTAACCGGCTGGCTCTTATTGCTTGTCCTTACCTTATTATTTTTTCGACAAAGAGTTCCACTCAAAAAAGCGATTGCGTTATTTTTTGCCGGTACATCAGCCAGCTTCACCGGCATTTGTTATTATGCTGCATTGCAAACAATCCCCGCTTCTATCGGCATTGTTTTGCTCTTTCAATTTGTCTGGATCGGCATCATTATTGAGGCCATCTCTACCAGGACATTACCGTCAAAAGAAAAAATCATTTCTGTTCTATTCTTGCTAGCCGGTACTGCTCTTTCCGGCGGCTTACTGGAGCAATCCATTCAAAGCCTGGAACTAAGCGGTATCCTTCTTGGATTATTGTCTGCCGTCTCTTTTGCTTGTTATCTGTTTGTAAGTGGAAAAGTGGCCGTGGAAGTTCCGCCTTTTCCTCGAAGTGTATTCCTGATAGCTGGCGCATTAGTGCTTATACTCATGGTTTTCCCGCCAACCTTTCTCTACGATGGAGCGCTGGAAAAAGGTCTATGGAAATATGCACTAGCCTTAGGAACCTTTAGTATTGTGATTCCTTCGATTGCTTTTTCCATTGGGATTCCAAAAATCGGCTCGGGACTGGCTACGATTTTAGCGACAGCCGAATTACCCGTTACCGTTATTTTATCTGTGCTGATTTTAAAAGAAGCGGTCTCTGCATCGCAATGGATAGGCGTAGGCTTCATTTTTATCGGCATTGCCCTTCCACAGCTAGCTCACTTTACAGCTCGTGCCAGATCAAGCATGTAGGCCCACGACTGGAACGAAATCTGGTTATTAGACAGTCCCCCTTCTCATAGATAAGCATGCTTTATGCCTCTACGAGAAGGGGTTTTTAGGTTATAGAAGAATATGTCCGCCTTCAATATGCAAGGTTGTCCCTGTAACAAAATCAGTAACAAAATCATTGTGGAGCAAATACATCACTCCCTGTGTGCTCCATATTTAGCGGCGTAGTATTGCCCCCAAAATTTATGATCAAACAACTGCCGTGCTTGATCTACGTCCATTTCCAGAAATGAACCTCCAGAGGTTTCGGCAGGATAAAAATATATTTACTTTCCAAAAGAAAGTAGGTGTATATGATACTCCCTTTCTTGTTCGTTCCTGTTTTTTCAACATACGAGACTGCATCGACTATCCATAGCAAAAAGCAACTGCTGTGCCCCAAGCAGTTGCTTTTCTTGTCAAACATGTTTGTTAAAGGCTACAACAAAGTGTTAGCCGCGATCACCAAAAGCATCACTCCACTTATGATGGTGCCGAATTGACCTAAGGTGAAAGAAGCAATCCGGACTGATGCTACTTTTTTTCCTAAGGCAACTCCTGCCCAGACCGTGATGAAGCTACCTATCGCCGCAGTTATCGAAATAGCATGCGGAGATAAGCCCATTAGCCCTGCACTTAAACCATTGGTAACAGCATTTGCAGCGAGGGCTATTCCCAAAATAAACGCTTCCCCTATACCAATTTCTCCTGATTTGTCTAAATCCACCTCTTCAGGATTTTGCAGGATGCCCTTGATGCTTTTGGTGTTCACGCTACCTTCGCTTGATACTGCCAAAGCCATTTTTTTACGAGGAAATGCCAATAAGATAATCCGAACGCCAATGACGAATAATAGCAGCGCCCCTATTAGAACGGGAAGTATTCCAGGCAGTATAGCTGACAGTAGCTGACCGAAATAAATCCCGATTTCACTCAAAAGAAAGCAGATACAAGCAATTACACAGTTGGAAAGAAAGCCGATGCGAATATTGCGTATTCCATACGATATTCCAACACCGAGATTATCGAGACTCGATGAAACAGCAAATCCTAGTATGAGAAACCAATTCATTTTTCATTCCACTCCTAAACACTGTTTTTTTGTATTGTATTAGGAGTGTTGATAAAAAGTGCCATTTGGTTCCATACTTGTTGATAAAATATCAACACTGTTTGTTTCTTTTCGCTTTTATAATCATATTCCATGCTTATCACGTTCACGAATAATCATGCTTAGACCTTTTGGCACGCTCCCAAAAAAAAGCTTGTATCTATTCAAATAACGTAACTCGTTTCTTTAATTGTTATTTTTTGTCATCCTCTCAATTATCGTTAGTAAACTACCTAAATGCGTTAGTTCTTGCTATTATTTGGGTAAAGAGGTGACAAGAATGCCAACGATCGGACTACGAATCAAAGCTCTCCGAAAGCAGAAAAAATGGACGCAGCAGGAGTTGGCTGCACGTGTAAATGTTTCATCACAAGTGATTTCTAACTGGGAAAGGTCCTATACAAATCCCAATCATGATGATATTTCCCGTCTAGCAGAAGCGCTAGAGGTATCTGCTGATTGCATTCTTTTTGACAACAGACGCCCCGGTCTAGTCAAAGAAACGGCCAGCCCTTATTCTGCATTTGAAGCACTATTTCTATCTGAATTGGATAAGCTTTCGGAAGAGGATAAACAAAAAGCACTAGAGCATGTCCGTTTTCTAGCATATCTAGCAGAACAAAAACAGAAAAATCATGACGAGTAGGCTCGTATACTAGATACGGGCCTTTTGCTTCACCAGTCATTACTACAGGTCATACAAAATGCCCATGATGATGTGTTATCCGTCTTTTGTTCCAGAATTTTCTGATATATAATAAGGATGTAAATTTTTATCGTAATGATACGTCTATACCTTCTGCTTATCATTTACCTCCGAGTGTTGCTAAAGTTAAGATTCGGAAAAAACGATACAGTATGCGGCCGCGGTTACTATTTCGTAACTGGTATTTCATTGGCTAAACTTATAGGAACTGGAAAAATGGTTGGGGGCTGTATGGTCGTAAGCATAACGCCACCAACGTAAAAGGGTGGGCGCCGACTAGGATTGGCATGGATCATTGCGGATTTTGTTTGACAAGTAACTGTTTGGACCGTGAGAAAGGCGCCCATATGGTTCTGGGTTCTATTTACGGTGATGGTTCCGAAATAAGTATGGATTGTCTCGCCTCCTATGGTAGACTTGTAGTTGTTTGCCAACGTATGGGTGCTTCCTAGATATCTTCTGCACAAAAGATTGGCATTCCTCTTGATTTGCTTGCTGGTTGCTGCCTCGTACTTAGCCTGCATTTTTTCCGCCTGAGTACGGCATCCGCAGCTTCTTTCCTTTAGCCGAAGCCGCACAAGATCGCGTGCATGCGCACAAACTAGACAAAGCAATAGCAAGCTTGATACGCGCTAATAGGAACCGTAGACATTTGAACAGGCAACACTAGTGTTTATAGGATTTTATCCTTTTTTGCATATGGACAATATACTCATCTAGCTGTTGGCTCATCTCTAACACTGCGAGGCTTGAGAAGGTACCTTCTTTGCAGACAAGCTCGACTAATTTTTTCCTGAGATTCTCAGTATCCGTGTGGAGCTCATCCTCAGCCTGATAGCTTTGAATGCGTTTCCCTGATAAGGGGTTGCTAGATTTGATAGGAGCAGAGAATTTCACATTCGTTCTAGCCGTTCTTTTCCTATGGTAGAGTAGAACGTCCTCTACCTTTTTTATGTCTTTAATATCGACCTCCTCCTTTTTAGATCAAATGTCTTATTTACACTATAACCTATTATTCCAAAAAACCCATTTTGAAAAATACTGTAAAAATAATCTATTTTACCCATTTTTTAACATAAAAAATTTTTTACTGATATATTCCTAGAAATCTTCTTTGGTTACATGCAAAAAAAAGCACCCTTCCTGATAGAAGGTGTGCTTTGTAGAAATAGGATATTGGGTATTTATTATCCACCAATCCCATGATCGTATTGAATCACTCTATCTTTTGCCATTGCTTCTGCTACTGTCACCTGACTACACAACCCAAAGATCATTACCAGCGAAAGCAAAAAGACTTTCATCATTCCTTACCTCCTCCATAATTTTTTTGTACTCTTGTTTCTGTTGCTCTGTTGCGTGGTATCTATGTGCTTCAAAAAGTGTTACGCAGCGTATAAAATTCTTGTGATCGTTCGTAGATGTAGATAAAATGAGACATCGCAGAGTTTCGACTATTCCACTATGGAAACGTTCATTTTTGAACTGGTAAATAGCTAACTGATACCTGAAACGCAGATGACGTTCGACATTAATCGTGTCTTTGTATTCATCAAAGCAGCTTATCTCTATTGAAAACTTCTCTATGATGCTATCTATTGTAAAATTATATTTATTTGCAGATTCAACAATGGTCACTAGACCGGCAAGAAGCTCCGTTGGGTTTTCCTCCAGAAAAGCAAGATAATCTGGAAGAATATCTAATTGTCCCATGAGCAGGTCAAAGGTATATCTGTTTGCGCGGGCCCATAAGCGGAACTTCTGTACCTCCTTTTGACCCACTTCATCAAGATTATCAAACCAGCCTAAATCAGCATAACCAGCAGCGTACTCATTTGCTTTTTTGTATAAGCCTTGCTTTTCTAAAGCTTCTGACTTTAATAAATAGGCTTGTCCATAATAGACAACCAAATGTCGCTCTGTTTTAAGAGGCTCACCTCTTCTATTATTTTTCTGCTTATTTCGTTCATTTTCATATACTAAGGTAGCCAATTCTCTTAGTTCGTCTGCATATTTCTCTACTTCTTTCCATTTATGCAAAGTAAAGCTCACATTGGCTAGATGCAATAACGCATCTAATTGGTGACCTTCCGAGAGTCGCTTTCGAAACGGTTCGAAACGAATGACAGCTTTCCCATTTTCCTCGGCATTGTTTCCAAGTAGAGCCCGAAATAAACGATATTGACTGATAACTGATCGTTCTGAATGGCTATTTTTTTCGTTATCAACCACCAACTGGTAAAAATAAGCGGATTCCTTCTGTTTTCCCTTATAGAAAAGCTGTTCTGCTACAGCAAAGAGAACCTCGATGTTTTTAGGGTCCTCCAACAATTGCGGGATTACCATCTGTATACAGTCATGCCTCCCTAGCTCTGCACATTGCACCAGATAGGGTCTTACTCGTCGCTTTGAGACCTTCCCTCTTTGAAAGCATTCCTCTACATATAAATCGTACAGCCATCCGGTAGGTTCTCCAAAAGCTCGTCCAATCGCATTTAATTGATCAATAGTTAATGCCCGAATAGGGTTTCCTTTCAAGAACCCACTCAAGTGCCCGGCATTGATATTAGTCAATTCACTGAGTTTACTAAGCGTGTAGTTATATGATTTGATGCGATATTCAATTTCCGACCGTATCGATCGCACCATCACATGATTACTCCCGACCATGTAAACACTCCTTTTTAACGAAATATCAATATTTTACTATATTTTACATTTATTTCAGAGAATTCGCTACTAAAATCTCAAAAAATGTAAAATTTTATATTTTTCGACAAACAAAAGAAGGCTTCCTTTCTGTGAAATCAGCCGATCACACCGCGAAGGAAGCCTTGATTTTATTGAGGAAATGAGTTTTTTGGAATTACATCTTGCTGAATGCTTCTGTTAATACTGGTACAATTTGCTTCTTACGGGACACAACACCTTTTAGAAGCACTTTGTTATCTTCCAATGTCGCATTGAATGCCTGCTCGACAGCTTTTGCTGCACGACCTACCGCAAGACCAACGGAATCATTATTTAGAATGTCTGTAACGACAAATAGGAACATATCTAAGCCTTTTTTCTCAATGATAGAAGTTAGATGCGCTTCAATTTCAGCCTGGTTAGCTAATACATCGTTCACATCAC
>NZ_LSSO01000022.1:0-23031 GCF_001645205.1 Brevibacillus sp. SKDU10
TCTTCTTTAGAAGCGTCGTCTTTTTTAGGTTCTTCTTTTTTCACGTCTTCTTTAGAAGCGTCGTCCGTCTTAGGTTCTTCTTTTTTCACTTCTTTAGAAGCATCGTCTTTCTTAGGTTCCTCTTTTTTCACGTCTTCTTTAGAAGCGTCAGCAGATTCAGCTACTTTTTGAGTTGCAGTAGAAAGGTCAATGCTATATTTAGCAAAACCGTTTTCTCCCTCACCAATATACTTGATATATCCGAGCTTTTCAGCAACCTCTTTTGCTTTAGGAGAAGAGGTTAGTGTTACTTTAATGTCACCTTTGATTGGTGCAAAACCCCAGTTTCCATCAGCGGTTGGATTGAAGGATTTTTGCTCTTTAATGTAGTTAATTAATACTTCGCGGTTTTCGTCTGGAGAATCGATGATGACATTAGAACCATCAATACCAGGGAAGTTACCGCCACCGAAAGCACGATAGTTATTTGTTACCACGATGAATTTTTGCTTAGGATCGATAGGTTTACCATTATATTGCAGGTTAATTACACGATTTGCTTTTTCATTAACCAAAGCACCCTTGATATCATAACGAGCAGGCTGAGTCAGATCGAATTGATACTCTACACCATCCAATGTATCAAAGTTATAAGTTGGGAAAGCATCATTAACTAATGCTTGCTCTTCTTTTTTGTTTGGATCGATTTGGTTAAATTGTCCAGCGGAACGCTCTAACCATTCTTTTACTTGGCTACCGTCGATTAATACAGCTTTAATTGTATTTGGGTAGATATATAGATCTGAAACGTTTTTAACAGCAATTGTTCCAGCCTTAATGTCTGTATAGTATTCAGCACCGTTACGTCCGCCTGCTTTAAATGGTGCGGCTGCCGACAAGATTGGAGTGCCTTCATATTCTGTTCCTTGCGTTGCTTTTTCTGCCCACCATCTTTGTGCGTTTGAAACGATTTGGACAGATGGATCGTCATTAACTAATGCAAAGAAACTGTTGATTGGGGCTTTTGTTTCGCCAACTGGTCCGCGAACATAGCCTAAGGTGTTTTCGTGGTCTTCTTTTACAGCATTAAGAATATCCTTATCAGCTTCTACAAGAGCTTTTTTGGTAGCAGCATCATAAACTGGACGTGCTTCAGTTGTGGAATCAATCACTTGCCATTTTCCATCTACTTGTTTAAGAGTTAGGTCGATAACACCTAGATGATCGCCCCAGAAGCCTGGCATAACAGATGGGATACCATTGATCGTACCTTTTGCTGTGTCAACGCCTTCGATTCCATCAAAATCTTTGCTTGGGAATAGCTTGTGAGCATGACCAAACAGGATAGCATCAATGCCTTCTACTTTACTTAGGTAGTAAACAGCATTTTCGTCATTTCCTTTTGCTGGAGCTTTTTCAAATCCAGAGTGAGGAATTGCTACAATGATGTCTGCCCCTTCTTTTTTCATTTGAGGAACGAATTTATTCGCCGTTTCAATGATATCCTTAGCGATTACTTTACCTTCTAAGTGACCTTTGTCCCAAGCAGTTACTTGCGGAGGAGCAAATCCGATTGCACCGATTTTAATTGTTACTTCTTTTCCGCTTTCATCTTTTACTTTCTTTTCAAAGATGTGGTAAGGAGTGAAGTAGTTTTTATCGTTGTCAGGATTGTTATCCTTGTCGTCGATATAGATGTTAGCGTTTACGTATGGAAATTTTGCGCCTTTAAGAGAAGCTTGAAGATAATCAAGGCCAAAGTTGAATTCATGGTTACCGATGTTGCCTACTTCATAGTCAAGTAGATTCATCGCTTTGTAAATTGGATGAACATCTCCATCTTTCAATCCTTTTTCATGAATGAAATCGCCAAGTGGATTTCCTTGAATCAAGTCACCATTGTCAAACAAAACGCTGTTTGTAACCTCTGCACGTGCTTTCTTGATCAAGGTCGCTGTTTTAGCTAGACCAAATTGGTCAGTCGGAGCATCCTTATAGTAGTCATAGTTCACTACGTTTGTATGGATATCAGTTGTTTCCATTAAACGTAATTTAATAATGCTTTCTCCCTCTGCACCTACATGAGCTGTAGGAAGAGCAAACATACTTAGCACCATGGAGGTAGCTAGCACACTGTGTAGATGTGTCTTCTTCAAGTGAAAAGCCCCCTTAAAATATTATAAAATGATGAGAATTGGACAAGTTCGATCATATCACAAGTTTTTAATTTTCGACAGATAAATCGGGAGGAGCAACACAAAATTTACGAAGATTTTACGAGTAAAATGGGAACTGGCTGACCTAAAAAACGCTTACATTAACAATAATAACGAAATATAATATAACTCATAATAAAAACGTTCGTGATTTATCCGGTGATCTACTATTGTATAAAACTCGTTGCAGATGGAGAATAATAGGAGAAAAACGCCATCTAAAGGGGTTTTTCTGCTATGCTCAAATCATTGCGCCCAGCAAAACTGAAGTGGAAATGGCTAATGTTGTTTCTTATGTTAACAATAGGCTTAGTATTGGGATTCTGGGTTTCACGTCTTGAAATGAAGCTGACTAATCAAGTAGATAAAAATAGGATGTTATCGCAAATGGAAGGTAATGAAAGTGTGCCTGTATTCTCCATGCCAAGACAGGTCGTCTTAACCCGTACATACGTATGCGGTGTAACGGATGAGGAGAAAAAAGAAGTAAGAGAACAAACCTTAGAGCAAATATTGAAACCGTATGCCGGCTGGGAGCTGGTTTCGGTTCATCCAGATTATATTGTGCTACATAAAGAAGAGAATGACCTTGCTCCTATTTGTAAAGAGAAGGGTTACTTTGGTTTATCACCTGATGGTTTTTTAACCTTCTTTGAAGGGTTGCCGGATTATCAGAAAGTGATTCAAACCTTTTATCGAATTAACACGGATAGTATGAAAGCGAGCCTTTCTAAAGAAGAGATTGGGCATTTGTATAAAGGTATCCGTGTACATGATCTCGCTGAATATAACAGTATTTTATCTACTTTTAGCGAATTTCAACGACAGATTGAGCCTCAGTAATCAAAAGCCCGCTCATTATTGAATAATAAAAAACAATTAGCTTCTCTCTTGCATTTCGACTTAATGAGAAAAGCTGGTTGTTTTTTGTTGGGCTCATTTGTTTGAATGTTAGGAGGAGAAAGAGGAGATCAAATATTCTCTACTATGTAATCGCTTCCTATTTATAATGGGAAAATATTGTTTGGGAGCGAGATGTGTTTCCTGCTTGTCGAAAAATAGTGGGTATGTTACAGTGTACCTATTCAATTTCAAATGACTCGTATAATTCTTGGGGATATGGCCCATAAGTTTCTACCAGATGACCGATCATCTCATCTGACTACGAGTGAAAGTGCATCTAGGGTTCCGCTTTTGTCATCCGTTTGTTGACAAGAGGGCTGGTCCAAGCGATGCAAGCTTTGTTATATACAAAGCTACACCTGAGGGATAAAAACCCAGAAGGACAGGTTTCACTTGAACATTGTTATTCAAGTGCCTTGTCCTTTTGGGTTTTTTTGTTTTTTTAAAATACTTTGTTGAAAATGTGGAAAGGGGCTTTTGGCTACTCATGAAGGTATTACAGGAAAGAATTTGTCAGGACGGAAACGTATTGTCCGATACGGTTTTAAAGGTAGATGCTTTTTTAAATCATCAGGTGGACTCAAAGCTAGCCATGCTGATCGGGGAAGAATTTGCGAAGCGATTTGCTAAAGAAAACATTACGAAGGTTTTAACAATCGAGGCGAGTGGAATTCAATTTGCAATGGCAACAGGCTTTGCGCTACAAGTCCCTTTTGTTTATGCAAAAAAGAAAAAAGCAATTACGCAATCGGATGATGTATATACGGCATCTGTGCATTCTTTTACACGTAAAGAAACATACCAGATTAGTGTGGCTAAAGCCTATTTAAAGCTGGGTGAGCGCGTACTAATCGTAGATGATTTCCTAGCTACTGGAGCTGCATTAGTAGGATTGTGCGACATTGTGAAAGAAGCTGGTGCCGAATTGGTTGGCGTAGGTGCTGTTATCGAAAAAAGCTTTCAGGAAGGCCGAGGTTTGCTTGAGGAAAGAGGGATTGCTATTCATTCGTTAGCTCGAATTAAATCGATGTCCCCAGAAACAGGGATTGAGTTTATCGAGGAAATCGGTGCATGCAAATCGTAAGGCAAAAAGGGAGAGATAGAGCGAAATGTTAAGCAAGCAAAAGATATTTACCTTGGGCTTTCAACAGGTTCTAGCGATGTATGCAGGGGCTGTTATCGTTCCGCTTATTATCGGTAAAGAATTGGGATTAACACCACAGCAGATGGCATATCTAATCGCGGCGGACCTCTTCACCAGCGGGCTTGCGACCTTGCTTCAAGTGTATGGCGGAAGGTACATTGGATCGGGGCTTCCCGTAATGCTTGGATGTACCTTTACAGCGGTAGGACCTATTATTGCCGTGTCCCTTTCAGCAGGGAACAGCTTAATAACTGCATATGGTGCTATTATCGTATCTGGTATTTTTGTATTTTTATTTGCACCTTTGTTTGGTAAATTACTACGCTTTTTTCCAACAGTGGTTACAGGCTCAGTCGTTACCATCATTGGTTTATCCTTAATTCCTGTTGCGATGAAAAATGCGGCTGGTGGGGAAGGTAGTGCATCTTTTGGTTCCCCTACCAATTTACTTCTGGCTCTTTTAACCTTGCTTTTAATCCTGTTGTTTAATCGTTTTTTTACGGGATTTATTCGATCGGTTGCCGTATTGATTGGACTTGTGACGGGTACCATGATCGCCTTTTTCTTAGGCATGGTTGACTTCTCACATGTGTGGACTGCCTCCTGGATTAGCATTGTGCAACCATTCTATTTCGGTACGCCGCGCTTTGATATAATGGCAATTCTAACCATGATAATCGTCAATATAATCAGTATGGTGGAATCTACCGGTGTCTATTTTGCAGTTGGAAAAGTAACGGACACCAAGATTGAATCCAAAACAGTAGTAAAAGGCTTACGTGCAGAAGGCCTTGCTATTACAATGGGCGGTATCTTTAACGCGTTCCCATATACAGCTTTCTCACAAAATGTAGGGCTCCTTTCATTGACGGGGATCAAAGGTCGAGAAGCTATTATGGGAGCGGGTGTAATTCTTGTTACATTGGGAATGCTGCCAAAATTGGCTGCACTTACAACCGTTATTCCTGATGCTGTACTAGGTGGGGCTATGATTGCTATGTTTGGGATGGTAGTTGCATCAGGCATTAATATTTTATCTAGTGTCGATCTATCCAAAAATGAAAATCTTTTAATTGCAGCTTGTAGTATTGCAGTAGGCTTAGGCTCCGCAGTGGTTCCACAAATGTTTGATCAGCTGCCAGGTATGGCGAAGATGATTATGCAAAATGGGATCGTTACAGGCTCTTTAACCGCGATTGTATTGAATATTTGTTTGGCTCGAAAAGACAAGGCAGTTAAAAGCGCTTCTCAGACGACCTCAGAAACGGTCTCTGTATAAGGACAATTCAGGTTAAAAGGTAAGAAAGGATGTTCCGAACAGCAAGATTGCTTAGGGAACATCCTTTTTACATAACCGTTTTTTGTTATTCACCAACAAGCTCCATTTCGGCGATTCGCCAACGATCCCATTGTGATCCCCTAACTAAGGTAAAATAACAGACTCTTTGATAGTTTTCCCCTTTCTTGGCATAGGAGAGTTTAACAGGGATGGTGACTGAAAACATATCGCTAGTTTGCTCTTCCTCTGTCATCTTATCTAAAAGCGGGTGCAACCGTTCACGAACATACACTGGATCATTCATGGATGCCAGAGAGCTTGGTGATCCCGCAACCAAAAAGGAAGCAAGAGGCTCTTCTTCCCGCAGACAGGTGAGATAATAATCAATAATTTGAAGGGGGCTAGCCTCCCGCAGAGCTGAATAGAGTGTTCCAGCCGCTTTTTGAATCATAAATTGGTGGCCAGCATCCGGCTCGTGACGCTTGTGAGTCGAGCTTCCTAAGAAGTGAATACAAAAATGCCCATTAAATTGATTTCCAGGAATTCCATCACCACCGTGAGGCATACCGTGCATGGAAGCCGCATAATGTTTTCCGTTTATGGTCAGTAATATGGCACGCCTTTTCCAGCTCCATTTTCCCTGATATATCCTTTTCATAATGAGAGTATCCTGCTTGGTTAAAGGTTGTACGTCAGCATGATCACTACCGGCTCGACGCTGTACACGGAATTGTTCACCTGATTCAATATCTGTGACAGTTCCGCAAGCCATACGTTTAAAGTTTTGTCGTACCTCGCTCCACGGCGATAATAAACCGTAATGCTTTTGTTCTGTTAAAGAAACCCATTTTTCAAGATGTGTACGCAATGAATTTGTTACTAGTACTTCCCGATAGGAGTCTTGTTCAAATAACCGCTGCTCATCACTATATAGATAACGATTTTTTCCCGTATAGATTATAGCCCGAATAAATTCTGGTTCAGAGCTTGAAATGCGTGGGCCAGCTTCAATTAGCTGTCCCCATTTTTCCTGACCTGATATTGTCAGCTTCGATTGAAAAGCAGCATGAACAGAGGTTTTTACAATGATGGTAATTCCCCCTTGAGGCAGGGAACCCGGGGAAAATGGCACGAGCTTATCTGTTTCGCTTACGTACACATGATGTTTTCCAAAAACAGTGGAGGGGGAAAATAGTAAACAAAAGCAGACTAGCAGAAAATAGAGACTAGAAAAAGATTTCTTCTTCATAACATACCCCTCTTTAAAATGACAAATGAAATCGACTTTCAATTATAGGATGCTTCGAGAAATCCATTTCATTCTAAGCTTGTTATCCTTTAGTGATCGAACGCCAATAGGTAAAATCGGGATACATACCACAATCATCAACATCGCATACTGTAGGGGACGGCCATGTGAAGGAGGAGTTCTTGTATGTCTTCAATGCCTAGAGGAAGCTACAAAGACCAGTTCCATCAACGCTTGTATGTTCAGCTCAACCAAGGTCATAACAAATTGAACTATCGAAAGATAAATAGTATCGAAAATCAGATGCAGCACGAAGTGGACAATTACGCCCATATGCAGCATGACTTAGCTGATGAGCTTGGTATGAACAAACACTAAATGGCCGTCCAAACGTTATGAAACGAGGCAGGAGGAGTCTGTTGAGAACATCTCAGCAGGCTTTTTCTGTGTGCTCTGTAATGAATCAATGAAATGGGCTTAATCAATGATAAAAGGTGTGGAAACGGTAGAAAAAAGCTAGGGTTCGATTGCTTATAGATGGGGTTATCAAACTTTCAACGGAAATGCATGTTCGCAATCTGTCTGGTTTGTGTTACAGTTAAAGGAAGACAGGAAGAAGCGGAGAGAATGGAATGCGGATAGTCGGAATTGACCCGGGGATTGCAATTGTCGGGTTTGGTTTTATAGATAAAGAAGGAAGTTCCTTAAAGCCTGTACAGTATGGTAGCATACAGACAGAAGCTCATACTCCTGTGCCGCTGCGATTGCGTCAAGTGTATGATGCTACCATTGAGCTTTTGGAAACGTATAAGCCTGATGAAATGGGCATAGAAAAATTGTTTTTTAACCGAAATGTGACCACGGCTTTTACTGTAGGACAGGCTCGGGGTGTTATTATTTTGGCTGCGGAGCAAAAAGGTATCCCGGTTTTTGAATACACACCGATGCAAATCAAGCAAGCAGTGACTGGCTACGGTGGAGCTGAGAAAAAGCAAATTCAAGAAATGGTGCGGATGTTATTGAGGTTAAAGGAAGTACCAAAACCAGACGACGTAGCAGACGCATTAGGTGTAGCGATTACACATGCTCAAAGCCGCACGTATTATGATATATCGGAAGGTGCAAAGAAATGATTGATTTTGTAGAAGGAACTGTCTCTTATATAGATACGGAATACGTTGTGGTGCAAGCAGGTGGGCTTGGCTACCGCATTTTTTGTCCTAATCCTTATTATTTTGTGAAAGATGAAGGGAAGTCTTGCCGTTTATTTACGCATCACCATGTACGTGAAGATGCGATTCATTTGTACGGATTTGCAACCAGAGATGAACGTGATTTATATCGCCGACTGCTTGATGTGAATGGCATCGGGCCAAAAGGCGCATTAGCTATCTTGGCTGGGGCTACACCTGACCAAATTGTTTCTGCTGTTCAACAAGAGAATGTGACTTATTTAACAAAGTTTCCTGGGATTGGGAAGAAGACGGCCCAGCGCATGATCTTAGACTTGAAAGATAAGTTGAAGGGCTTTACACCGTCTATGCTGGTTACATCTGCACCAGAATCTTTATTGGTGAAGGGAAATTCCGACATGGCTGCTTTAGAAGAAGCAATGCAGGCGTTAATGGCTTTAGGCTATTCAGACAACGAAACACAAGGGATTCGTCCTAAATTGCTGGAATCAGCTAAATCGGGGGCTAGTGTAGAACAATTGATTAAACAGGGGCTTGCGCTCTTTATGAGGGGATAAAAGAAGATGGACGATAATCGGATTATTACGACCCATATGCAGTGGGAAGAAGATGCAAATGAATTTAGTTTGCGTCCTCGCTTCTTATCCGAATACATCGGGCAAAAGCAGGTAAAAGAGAATTTAAAGGTCTTTATCGAAGCTGCTAAAATGCGAAAAGAGGCGTTGGACCATGTATTATTATATGGACCTCCAGGTTTAGGAAAGACAACTTTATCCCAGATTATAGCTAATGAACTAGGTGTGAACCTAAAAACAACCTCTGGACCCGCGATTGAACGACCAGGTGATTTAGCTGCCATCCTTACGAATCTCCAGGAGGGGGATGTGCTGTTTATTGACGAGATACATAGACTTAATCGCAGTGTAGAAGAAGTCCTGTATCCAGCAATGGAGGATTTTGCTTTAGATATCATCATCGGAAAAGGGCCGAGTGCTCGCAATGTCCGACTGGACCTGCCGCCCTTTACCTTAATAGGGGCTACGACGCGTGCGGGCTTACTTTCGTCTCCGTTGCGTGATCGATTTGGGGTCGTTAATCGTTTGGAGTTTTATACAATTGAAGAATTAGCTTTCATTGTTTCGCGTGCAGCAGACATCCTGCAAATCGGGATGCAAGAAGGTGGGGCTCTAGAAATTGCCAAGCGCTCCCGAGGGACACCGCGTATTGCCAATCGCTTATTAAAACGTGTCCGGGATTTCGCTCAGGTTCAGGGCGAAGGAATTATTACCCAAGAAATTGCCCATGAAGCTTTAGTCAGACTTCAGGTGGATGCTTGCGGACTCGATCATATTGATCATAAATTACTTCTTGCCATCATTGAAAAATTTGCAGGCGGACCAGTAGGGCTAGATACGATTGCAGCTACCATTGGGGAAGAATCACAAACGATTGAAGATGTTTGTGAGCCTTATTTGCTACAAATTGGGTTCATTCAGCGAACACCGCGTGGACGTATTGCGACACCAGCATGCTACACTCATTTTCAACTCCCAATGCCTTCTGAGTCTTAGAAGGATTTGTCCAACAGCAATGAATTGCAAAAAAGGAGATTAGAGAGACGTGGATGTAACTTTATTTGATTTTGACCTGCCTGAAGAGTTGATTGCCCAGCATCCACTTGAGGATCGCACAGGGTCTCGCTTGCTTGTTCTTGATAAACAAACAGGTGAAGTAACTCATCAGCAGTTTACGGACTTAATTGCGTATTTAGAAGCGGGGGACGTGCTGGTTGTTAATGACAGTCGCGTGTTGCCCGCCCGTTTAATTGGCGTAAAAAGCGAGACAGGGGCTAAAATTGAGATTTTGTTACTTAAGTCGCTTGGGGATGACCGTTGGGAAACCTTAGCACGCCCAGGGAAACGATTTAAAGTAGGGACTGAGATAGAGTTTGGTGATGGTATGCTTCGCTGTGTTTGCGAAGAGATTACACCAACAGGGGGACGAATTGTTCGATTTTCCTACGAGGGAATTTTCTATGAGATTTTAGATCGCTTAGGCTCAATGCCCCTGCCGCCTTATATTCATGAACAACTAGATGATCGCGAACGCTATCAGACTGTTTACTCTAAGGAATTAGGCTCTGCGGCGGCACCGACAGCAGGTTTGCATTTTACACAAGATTATTTGGATAAGCTTCAGCAAAAAGGGATTAAACTAGCCTATGTTACTTTACATGTGGGATTGGGAACATTCCGTCCGGTGGAAGCAGATGTAATTGAAGAGCATGTTATGCATGCTGAGCATTATCAATTGACGCAGGAAATGGCTGATCTGATCAATGGTGCAAAAGAGGCAGGTAAGCGAGTCATTGCTGTCGGCACCACATCTTGTAGAACACTGGAGACTATTGCCAAAGAACATGATGGCAAGCTAGTTGCTCAGTCTGGCTGGACGGATATTTTTATGTATCCTGGCTATGAATTTGCAATTATTGACGGGCTTTTAACAAACTTCCATTTACCTAAATCAACGCTGGTCATGCTAATTAGTGCTTTGGCTGGACGTGAGAATGTTCTTCGTGCTTATCAGGATGCGATTGCCCGCAAGTATCGTTTCTTTAGTTTTGGAGATGCGATGTTAATTAAATAAAAGAATTTTTATGCGTTTTCTTGTGATTCATGATCATACCTTTTATAATAGATAAGACGTAGGAAAAACATGCTAATAAAACAGATGGTGTTCACATCTGGTTATTGAGGAGTGCAGAGACTTTGGCAGTACGCTACGAATTAATTAAAACGTGCAAACAGACTGGCGCACGACTGGGACGAGTTCATACCCCGCATGGTACTTTTGAAACCCCAGCATTCATGCCGGTTGGGACTCAAGCCACAGTTAAAACCATGTCCCCTGAAGAAATCAGCGGGATGGGCGCTAACATTATTTTAAGTAATACGTATCATCTATTCTTGCGTCCGGGTCACCAGATCGTTAAAGAAGCAGGTGGCTTGCATAAATTTATGAACTGGAACGGAGCTATTTTAACAGATAGTGGTGGATTTCAGGTATTTAGTTTAAGCAATTTACGTAAGATTACAGAAGAGGGTGTGTCTTTTCGCTCTCACTTAAATGGGGAAAAGCTGTTTATTGGACCTGAAGAAGCGATGCAGATTCAAAATGCACTTGGTGCCGATATTATGATGGCTTTTGATGAGTGTGCCCCGTATCCAGCCGAGTACGATTATGTAAAAAAATCGATGGAGCGGACAACCCGTTGGGCAGAGCGTTGCTTACGTGCGCATGAGCGCAAGGAAGATCAAGCTTTATTCGGGATTGTACAAGGCGGTATGTATCAGGATTTACGGGAACAAAGTGCGCGTGACCTTGTACAGATGGACTTCCCGGGGTATGCCATCGGTGGACTTAGCGTAGGTGAGCCATTCCCGTTAATGTATGAAGTGCTAGATTACACAGTTCCATTGCTTCCGGATAACAAACCTCGTTATTTGATGGGTGTAGGTTCTCCAGATGCCCTCATAGAAGGTGCGCTTCGTGGAATTGATATGTTTGACTGCGTGTTGCCAACTCGTATAGCTCGAAATGGGACATGCATGACGAGCCAAGGAAGATTAGTCGTACGCAATGCAAAGTTTGCGCGCGATTTTACTCCACTTGACCCTAATTGCGACTGCTACACGTGCAAGAATTATACGCGTGCTTACATTCGTCATTTGATCAAAGCTGAAGAGACCTTTGGCATTCGTTTAACTACGCATCATAACCTGCACTTCCTCATTAAATTGATGGAGAAAGTGCGCCAAGCGATCCGTGAAGATCGTTTGAAAGATTTCAGAGACCAGTTTTTTGCCCAATATGGATTGGGTGAAAATAGATCTTTCTAAGAACTAAGGAGGATGAACCATGCAAGGTTTAGGTGGATTGTTGCCGATTATTATTATGTTTGTGATCTTTTACTTTTTGTTGATTCGCCCTCAACAAAAACGTAATAAAGAACGCAATGCAATGTTGGCAGCTATGAAAAAAGGGGATCGCGTTGTAACAATTGGAGGACTGCATGGCACTATCCAAGACATTACTGACGATACACTTATTTTGAAGGTTTCTCACAATGTACACATGACGTTCGACCGCGGTGCAGTAAATTCTGTTACAGTTCCTAGCCCTACTAAAGAAGTAGCGGAAACGAAAAAAGAGGAATTGGAAGCACCTGCTGAAGATACGAAATAAATCATAAACACAAGAAAGCTGTTAGCAATATGCTAACAGCTTTTTTCCTTGTCAACAGATCATGCCTTTTGATCTATAAGTCTAATATTTTCGCCGATTGGTCGTATTTACACCGAAAACACCGCCAATTCCTGCGATAAGAAAGGCAAAGAGAGTGTACAATAAGGTTGAAAAATTAAGCGGAGCATTAAACCCTAGAAAACCGATCAGTAAGACGAGAAAGAAATAGCCTAAACCGGTTAAACCTCCATAATACCAGCCGCGTGCGCCGCATTTGCGCCCCGTTACAAAGCCGCCAATCAACAAGCTGCAAATGTTAATGACATAGCTAAAGTAAGGTAGAGAGCTTTCCTTGACATTGGTAAAGGAAAGAAGTAATGCAGCAAAAATAGAACCTAGCAAGACAAGGCCAAGCGTTAGAAATAATCCCGTCATCACCGAGGCGGAATGACTGCGCATAACACGATCCCATCCTCTCTTTATGATTCATTTTCTTATTACCATCTATATGAGAGGCTTGACAGGCTTATTCATCTCTTGATTGAACATCGCCGCGAATTTTCGTATGATGGATAAGGGAAAAAGACGGGGGTGAGGATACCGATGATAAAAACCTATTTTTATAATCATTCCGAACAGAAGATGATCCACGATGTAGATTTAACAACCAAGGATCAATGGCTGAAATCTCCTGAGGATTTATTATGGATTGATCTGTATGATGTAGGTAATCAGGAACTGCATTACATTGCGAAAATTTTTGAGTTTCACCCATTGGCCATTGAGGACTGTTTGCACGTCAGCCCGCGTGCAAAAGTGGATAAATATGATGACTACTATTTCTTCGTTTTTCACGCGCTGCGTTATAATGAGGAAAGCGATAACGAGATTACTACAGTAGAGCTTAATGTTTTCCTTGGTCCAAACTACATTGTTACTATTCATAAATCACCAATGAATACAATTGGGCGCATTGCTGCTCAATGTCATCGCAGCAATTCCTTCTTAAATCGAGGTCCGGATTATTTGTTGTATGCGATTGTTGACGGGATTACCGATGAATACTTTCCAATTATGGATCGCTTAAGTGTCCGTATTGATGATTTAGAGGATGAAATCTACGAGCATCAAACTGAAGAAATTACAGAGGAATTCTTAGCGTTAAAGCGTACATTGATTTTAATACGCCGCGTGATTTTGCCGCAAAAGCGGATTTTTGCCAATGTGAACGGTCGCTATTCGTTTGATATCTCAGAGGAAAATGTTCCTTTCTATGTGGACTTAACGGATCACTTGGAGCGAATTGTAGACTCAACAGAAACATTTCGGGATTTAGTAAACGGTGCACTAGATACTTATTACACAATTATTACGGGCAGAAGTAATGAAACAGTACGTATCCTGACTATTATTTCTACTGTTATTCTGCCACTAACCTTTATCACAGGGATCTTTGGAATGAACACCTTTGGATGGATGGGGGATAAGGCAGAGCCTGTCATGTTTGTCATCGCATTCGGTTCAATGATTTTATTGACATCGTGGATGCTCTATGTCTTTAAAAAGAAAAAATGGCTATAACAGAAAGGAAAAGAGAGGGACGCATAAGGTAGGATGGACCCGTGGACACTACTAAATAAGGTAGATGAACATGTGGGAGGTCTTATACCGTGGAGCTACTAACCATACTTATGCGTACCCTCTTTAGTTATTTCCTCCTCCTACTCATCATGAGGCTGATGGGCAAAAGAGAACTGGGTCAAATGTCTTTGTTTGATGTTGTTATTTCGATCATGCTGGCAGAAATGGCAGTTCTTTCGATTGATCAGGTGAATAAACCACTTCTGCACATGTTTTCGCCCATGATCCTTATCATGCTGTTGGAAATAGGAGTGTCCTATTTGTTTATGAAGAGTAAAAAGATCAGGAACTTCGTTAACGGAGAAGCAGATGTTTTGATTGCAAATGGTGTGATAAGAGAAGAAGCATTGAAAAAAAATCGACTTAACCTAGATGACCTAATGATTCACCTGCGTCAGGAAAATATAAAAAACCTAGCTGATGTTGAATTTGCTATATTGGAAACGACAGGAAGGGTCAGTGTGTTTACTAAACCAGAAAAATCACCTGTTACCCTGCAAGATTTAGGTCTACAAGAAAAGAAGCCTATAAAATCCTTAACAGGTGTTACCGTGAGATTTCCCATTCCCTTAATTATGGATGGGGAAGTACAGAAGGATGCTGTAGAAAAAATCGGTAAAAATATATTTTGGCTCAAGCAGGAATTAAAAAAACTAGGTTTTCGTCATACGAATGAGATTATGTTTTGTAGCATTGATGAGCAAGGAAAGCTGTTTGTAAATAAAACACAGTACCCCCGCAAATAATCATCTGCGGGGGAAAAACATGCTTAATTGCTGACCAATCCAAGGAATCCGGGCTACATCCTGCTTGCCCAGCACCCTCATGCTAACAAGTAATACTAAGTAGAGAAGCATAGAAGCAGAAGAGCATATTGTTAGCATATGGAGTAAGCTAGTATCTTTGAACCAATGCTCAGACATATACGTGCTGCAATAGCCGATAGCCAGCATAGCAAAACCAATTTTTACAAATTCGCCAACCTGAATAGTAAAACCAATCCCTTTGACGAGGCTAGCAAAATGGAGCATTGTTACCAACGTAATGTTTAAATTCAGCGCAATGATCGCCCCGTTAATTCCAAATTCAGGACGAGATGTAAGAATAAACATGGATGCGATCTTGACGATTGTTCCAATCAGGGTGTTACGGAATACAACATGTGCTTGGTCCAATCCCTGTAAAGCAGCGGCTAATGGAGCCTGGAAAAACAAAAATACAGAAAATGGTGCCAATTGCTTTAATAATAGGCCAACCTCAGCCTGCTTATATAATAGTTGACAGAGAGGCTCTGCAAATACATATAATAAAACAGCACAGGGAGCCCCGATGACCAGCGTTATACGCATGGCTTGATAAATGCGGCGATGAACCATCTTGCTGTTCTTCTCAAATGCGGCTTCTGCAACAGCAGGAACCATCGAAATGGATAACGAATAGGTAAGAAAAGTAGGGAAAAGTAACAGAGGGACAGCCATTCCAGAAAATTGACCATATAAGGAGGTCGCCTGAATGGTTTTATACCCTGCTAATATAAGCGCATAGGGGACAAGCATTGGTTCCATTACATAAGCAATAGAACCTACTACGCGGCTCATCGTGACAGGCAGGGATACATGCAAGAGCTGCTTGATAGCCGGGGAGCTTTTTTTAAACAATGCCCGACGTGAGCCGGGTTGTTTAAACAGATCGCCCAGTTCGCGTCTGTTCTTTTTATAATTCCATATCATATATAATAGGCCGGCTAGCTCACCTAATAAAATGCTACCGACTGCACCAATGGTAGCAATAAAAATTCCGTAGGGGGCGAGTGTCAAGGTCATACCTATTACTATCAAAATACGGACTATTTGCTCGATCAATTGAGAAAGGGCTGTAGGCACCATATTTTGTTTTCCCTGGAAATAACCACGTAAGACAGCCGAGATACTAGCGATTGGTAGAATAGGTAAAGCTGTCAGCAATAACAGATGGGTACGCGAGTCCGTAAAGAACAATTCCGTAAAAAAACGAGCACCAACAGCTAACAATAATGAGACTAGCGTACTCAGTCCAGTTGTAATAGCTAGGGCCAAATAGAGGAATCTTCTTGATTGCTGGCGATCTTTGGCTGCTTCCGCTTCTGCAACCTGTTTAGCGATGGCAACAGGCAAACCAAATGTAGTAATGGTAATCAGAAAGTAGAGAAGTGGGACGATCATTTGATACAGTCCCATACCTTCTGAACCAATTAAGCGGGAAAGAATAATACGATGGGCAAAACCAAAAACCTTAGTAATGGCGCCTGCTACGATGAGTACCATGGTACCGTAAAAAAAGGATTTTTTCATAGGGATAGCCCCTTCTCTTTAACATTTACCGTAAGCTTTACTTACTACACTATTACCATATGGACGTGCCACCTAGGGCATGACTAGATTTTATGTGTGTAAGAAACATTTTATAACAACAAAGGTCACGTAAAGAGGTGTAGAAAATGGAAAATAAAGAGAATATGGTGAGCTTTATCGAGGTTGACAAATATCAGGAAATGTTAGTTTTATGCAAAAGTAAGGCGGAGGAATTTTTGATTCTAGGTTACGATAACATTACTCCTGAAGAGGTATGGGAGTGTGTGATATCAGCCTATAAAGGAGAAGAACGCCCCACACTGCATCGCCTTGTTAACGATATCCTCTCCTTAAAAATTAGCAAATATATGAACTATGTGATGATTAATATGTATAAAAATAACGGCGTAATTTGACATGCATTTTTCTACAAGTCTATAATGGGCATATTGATTCTTTGAATTGGGATATTTGCGTATGAACGCTTGGTATCCGTTGGGAAAGGGGCATTATGTTAGATGATAAAGTGGAGTAGATTTGTTCTCTTCCTACTGGTGATCGGACTCTTAGGTACGCTCATGGCCACTACTACCACAAAAGTAGCGGGCAATATCGTACTTGGTCTTGACTTAAGAGGCGGATTTGAGATTTTGTATGAAGTAGAACCACTTGATGCAAAGCACAAAACAAACACAGAACTACTTGCAGCAACAGCTCAGATGATTGAGAAACGTGTTAATATTGGGGGAGTTTCTGAGCCAGAGGTAACCATTGAAAATCCTAACCGCGTACGCGTTAAATTGGCAGGGGTTACTGATCCTGAGAAGCTGCGTTCGTTGATCGGGAAACCAGCCGTATTGACGTTCCGTGACATGACAGGTGAAGTCGTTATGCGTGGAACAGACCTAGCGCCTGGTGGTGCTGCTGTTGGTTATGGTGAGCTAAATGAGCCACTTGTTACTCTGAAGTTTGCCGATGCAGAAAAGTTTGCAGAAGTAACACGTAAAAATTTAGGAAAACCAGTTGCTATCTTTTTAGATGAAAACTTGCTAACAAATCCTACGATTCAAACTGTTATTACAGGCGGTAGCGCACAAATAACAGGTAAATACACAAAAGATGAGGCACGTGAATTAGCAGAAACGTTAAATGCAGGTTCATTGCCGGCTAAATTAATTGAAAAGCAAGTAACGGCAGTAGGAGCAAGCCTTGGTGATCTTGCTTTGAAAAAGACTATTTATGCAGGCTATATCGGCGGAGCACTAATTTTCCTCTTTATGCTTTTTGTATACCGTGTTCCTGGTATGATTGCAAATATCACGTTGACAGCGTTTGTTTATGTTTGTTTAGTAGTTTTGCAATGGATGCATGCTACGCTTACGCTGCCAGGTATTGCCGGCTTTATTTTGGCTGTAGGTATGGCGGTAGATGCTAACATTATTACCTATGAACGCATTCGAGAAGAAATCATGACAGGTAAGACCATTCTGTCTTCTTTCCGTGCGGGTGAACGTCGCTCGTTGATTACAATCATTGATTCACATGTTACTACTTTGATTGCGTGCGTCGTTCTCTTCTACTTTGGGACGAGCTCCATTCAAGGTTTCGCGATTATCCTAGCAATGACTCTTATTGTCAGCTTGATTACCAACGTGTTTGGCTCTCGCTTTTTGCTATGGTTGCTTCTTCGTTCCAATGCGTTTAAGAAGCCTCGCTGGTTTGGTGTAAAGGAGAGTGAAATCGGTGAACTCTAAAGAAAAAGATGTTGTTAAATTTGATATTGTTAAAAACCGACACAAATTCTATTGGTTTTCAGGTATCCTACTCGCCCTAGGTTTAGCCTCGATGCTAATGTTTGGACTAAATAAAGGCGTTGATTTCACAGCAGGTACTCGTTTGGATTTATTTATTAACAAACAGTTTAATGAAGCGGATGTTCAACAAATTATTGCAAAAGTAATGCCTGATGTTCACTTTAAAGATGTAACCAAATATGGTAATAATAAGGAATTCGCAACAACAACGTTTACAGAAACGATTACTCCAGAAAAGCTGAAAGAGATTGAGGCTGCTGTTAAAGCAAAATATGGTAATCAGGTAACGAAACAGGAATCTACGGTCGACCCCGTGATTGCTAATGAATTGGTGAATAAAGCCATTATCGCTGTTTTAGTTGCTTCTGCGGGGATTGTTGTCTATATTGCCATTCGATTCCAATTCTTATTCGGGATTGCTTGCGTAATCTCCATCTTACATGATGCTTTTATCCCGATTGCTTTGTTCTCCTTGTTCCGTTTGGAAGTTGACTTAACGTTTATTGCAGCGATTTTAACGATCGTTGGTTATTCTATCAATGATACGATTGTTATCTTTGACCGTATTCGTGAGAACATGCGGACAATGAAAACAAAAAGCATTGAGGATTTAGAGCATATGGTCAACGTGAGCTTATGGCAAAGTATGCGCCGCTCTATCTTTACTGTTTTGACCGTGTTCATTACGGCTGCTGCGATTGCTATTTTTGGTAGCGAAGGCATTCGTAACTTCTCCTTGGCTCTTATCTTTGGTCTGATCAGTGGTACGTATTCTTCCATCTTTATCGCTGCACAGATTTGGGTATCTATGAAAGAACGTGAAATGAAGAAAAAAGGATTAAAAGCTGCTCCTAATGAGAACTAAATTGGATAGAATAAACCGTGGGGGATATCCCCTGCGGTTTTTTTATTCTCAAGAAAATACAATAAGTAGTGGATGGGCAAGTGATACAATAGGTTCATCCAACTGATACAAGGAGGAGGAAACTAGGTGGAAAATCGTTTGGCAAAGGCTCAGTTTGCTGCATGGGTCGGTATTGTTGGCAATCTGTTGCTTGCACTTGTCAAATTACTTGTGGGCTTGGTGGCTGATTCGCGAGCGATGGTAGCCGATGCTGTTCATTCTGCATCTGATGTAATCGGGTCAGTTGCTGTTTTAATAGGGCTTCGCGCAGCGGAGGCGCCTCCAGATCAAGACCATCCGTATGGGCACGGAAAAGCAGAGTCAATTTCAGCTATTATCGTATCTATCCTGCTTGCTATTGTGGGCTTTGAAATTGCTTATTCCTCGTATAAATCACTCTATGAGCCCCTTGAGCCTCCTGGCATGTTAGCCGTATGGGCGGCGTTAGGCTCCATGATTATAAAAGAATGGATGTTTCGATATAAGTATCGTTTAGGGAAAAAATTGAATAGCCAATCATTAATTGCGAATGCCTGGGAGCATCGTTCTGATGTATATTCTTCCTTCGCCGCGTTAATTGGTGTTGGCGGGGCAATTCTTGGGGAGAAGCTAGGGGTAAGTTGGACCGTATATCTTGATCCCATTGCAGGGATTTTTGTATCCTTCCTTGTATTAAAAACAGCCTACCATATTTTAAAGGAATCAATTCATTCCACGATGGATCATGTATTGCACGAAGAAGATGCCCTGCCTTTGCGTAAAACAGTTATGGAGGTAGAGGGAGTATTGCGAATTGATGAGCTGTGGGCCAGAGAAACAGGTCACTATCAAATCGTGGATATTAAGGTTTCTGTTGATCCGTATATAACGGTAGAGGATGGACATCGAATCGGAAAAAATGTTAAACGCAATTTAATGGAGAAACATCAGGATATTCGAAATGTGTTTGTTCACATTAATCCATATGATGAAAAAGGAAAGTCATGGGATGAGGAACCTGCTAAGACGCATGAATAATGCAGTTATTATTGGACTTTTTCACAATTCAAGCTTATTTATGACATGATGTTCTTAAAACATGCGCTTTTTGCGTTTAATAAGAAAGCTTGGCATGCCCTCTATTTCTTTATATAATGGATGAGGATTGGAGGGCTGCCTCATGCTACAAGCGAAATCGCGATGGCAACTCACCCCATATGACGAAGCAATAAGTGCAGAGATTGCCCAAGCGTGTGGGATATCGCCTTTGCTTGCACGTTTGCTCGTTCAAAGAGGGATGGATACGTCACAAAAGGCACGTGACTTTTTGCATGTGAGTCCAGAACAGCTACATGATCCATTCTTATTGGATGGAATGGACAAAAGCGTGCATCGAATCCAACAGGCGATTGAGCGCCATGAACCGATTTGCATATATGGAGACTATGATGCGGATGGAGTTAGCTCCACTGCTTTAATGGTGCATTTGTTACGAAAATTGGGAGCCACATTTGATTATTATATACCGAATCGTTTTAAAGAAGGATACGGGTTAAACCAAACAGCGTTGTCATACATTTATGACAGCGGTTTTCGGCTTGTCGTGACTGTGGATACTGGCATAAGCGCGGTAGAGCAGGTAGCGCATGGAAATCAGTTGGGGCTTGATATCATCGTGACGGATCACCATGAACCACCTGAGCTTCTGCCTGATGCGTTTGCAGTAATGAATCCTAAAAAAACGGGTTGTTCCTATCCGTTTGACATGCTGGCTGGTGTAGGCGTTGCTTTTAAGCTGGCCCAAGCCCTGTTAAAAGAGCCTCCGATGGATTTCATCGATTTGGCTGCAATAGGAACGATTGCTGACCTTGTTCCTTTAGTGGATGAAAACAGGGTATTAGCTAGTTTAGGATTGCAACGATTGAATCGAACACACAATGTAGGCATCCAAGCTTTACTTGATGTGTGCGGGCTTCAGGAGAAAGAAATTACTGCGGGACATGTGGGCTTTGCCATTGGACCACGGATTAATGCGGGCGGTCGTTTAGAAACAGCAGAAGCAGCGGTTAAATTGCTCGTGTCAGAGGATGTACAGGAAGCGAAGGAACAAGCGGAAGTACTTGATGAGTTGAACCGGGAGCGCCAAGAGTTAGTTCAAGCGATGGCGGAAGAAGCCATTGAAATGGTTGAACAGCTATATCCGGCTGATCAGAGTGGAGTAATTGTTGTAGCCAAAGAGGGATGGAACGTTGGCGTTGTTGGTATTGTTGCATCTCGTTTAGTGGAGAAATTCTATCGACCTGCTATTGTGCTTGGAATCGATTCGGAAAAAGGCACAGCAAAAGGCTCGGCTCGAAGCATTGCTGGCTTCGACATGTACGAGGCATTGACGGCGTGCAAGGAGCTTTTACCACACTATGGTGGTCACACAATGGCAGCAGGTATGACATTGCCCATAGAGAATGTAGATCCGCTACGCAAGGCGTTGCATCGTATTTCACAGGAATGGCTGCAACCAGAAGACTTCATCCCCAAAACAAGAGTAGATCTTGAAGTGGCTTTTGATGAAATGAATCTAGATCTTGCTATAGAATTGGAAGCTTTAGCTCCATTCGGCATGGGTAACCCTACTCCAATGCTTGTCTGTGAAAAGGTCGGTCATCAGGGTATGCGTAAAATTGGGAAGGATGAGACACATCTAAAATGTGTATTGTCACATGAGAAATCGCAACTAGATGCTATCGGCTTTGGTTTTGCCCCAATTATGGAACAGGTAGCTCCAACATCAAAGCTTTCCGTGCTTGGTGAATTGCAGATTAATGAATGGAATGGGTTGCGAAAGCCTCAATTCTTGCTTCGTGATGTAGCGGTCAAGCATAAGCAGATTTTCGACTGGCGAGGCACGCGCGATAAAGAGAAAAAATGGTTGGATAAAATAGTTGCGGAAGAGTTGATTACCATCACATTCCAAGCAGCTAACCATCAACGTTTGCACTCTTTACTTGCAAGTCAGCAGCTTACCAAAAGGTCGCTTCTGTATGTAACGAATGCTGGAGAAATGCAAGGAGATTGGATGGAAGGATGTCGCTCGATCATCTTATATGACCTTCCTTCCTCCAAAAAAGCATTGGGACAAGCGATGACTGCGTTACATGAAATGGACTCCATTTACTGCTTATTTGGAGAAGCGGACGAGGCCTTTGAATTGCTACATGTACCGAGCCGAGAAGATTTTAAAGCGCTGTATCAAATTTTTCGACAATATGGTAAAATCAACAAGGCTCATCTCGATGCATTGGCTAAAAAATTAAAGCTAAAGCGTTCCATTGTGGAGCGAATGCTTACTATTTTTATAGAGCTTCGTTTTATTGAAGATAGCGAGCAAGCATACCTATTGCATCCAGAACCGGCTAAAGCGCCATTGGATACATCTTCACGATACCTAGACTGGCGTGAGGAAGCCGAGCTACACGCCGAACTGCTCCTTTCTAATCATGATGGACTAGGAAAATATTTGGATATGCTTCATCAGTCTTAGAAGAAGAGCACCCAACTTACTTTGTTTTTATTCTTTTGTAGGAGGCATTCCTTAATGAACTTTAAAGATTATATTCGCGTGATTCCAGATTACCCACAACCAGGGATTCGTTTCAAAGATATTACTACCCTATTAAAAGATGGCCCTGTATATAAAGCGGCAATCAATGAACTGAAAACATTTGCTGATACCCTAAACGTGGATGTAATCGCAGGACCGGAAGCGCGTGGTTTTGTTGTAGGGGCACCATTGTCATATGCGATGAACGTTGGGTTTATTCCGATTCGCAAGGCAAACAAACTACCTTACAAAGCTATTCAAGCTGATTATAGCTTAGAGTATGGCAGTGATGCATTAGCAATGCATGAAGATGCAATCAAGCCTGGTGATCGTGTATTGATTGCAGATGACCTACTTGCAACAGGCGGTACGATCGAGACATCTATCAACCTTGTTGAACAATTGGGTGGAATTGTAGTAGGGGCTGTATTCCTGATTGAATTAAGCTATCTCGATGGTCGTGAAAAACTAGGTGACATCCCGGTTTCTTCTTTAATCACATACTAATCTGTTGGATAAAAACCTCTGTGAGCCCTTTGGTCAAGCCCCCGTTT
>NZ_LSSO01000023.1:0-2545 GCF_001645205.1 Brevibacillus sp. SKDU10
AATAGGAAGTCCCAAGTAAGAAGCTGACCAATGGAGCGCCAGAGTAACAAAAACAATAGGATGGACTGCACCATTGCGGATACAGAAGCACTTAATGCTACACCGCCGTGCTCTAAAAGCGGGGTGAACATTTTGGCAGTCAACAGGTAAACTCCGATGCCTATCACTCCCACAATTACGGGTGTACGGGTGTTTTCTAAGGCATAAAACGCACGTGTAATCAAATCGCGGGCCGCTAGGAAATAAAGACCCATGCCATAGAAAATAAGACCAAAGGCAGTCCAAGATAATGCTTCTTCATTAAAAGCACCCGATTGGCGAACAAATAGAAGATTAATTAAATTTTCGCCATATAAAATGAAGCCAATTGTCACTGGAAACAACAAAATCAATAAATAAGACAACCCTTTTTCCAGTGTAGCTTTCATTAAATGCATTTCTTTACGCTTTACGTAATTGGCTAGCAGCGGAAACAAGGGTAATGTAAATGCCCCAACAAAGATAGCCATTGGTAGCTGAGCAATCTGATTAGCATAAGAAAGTGCCGCAACCTTTCCATCCCCAAGCCCCGTAGTTAATCCACGTTCCAGAAAGGTGGTGGTTTGCGAGATAACGGAACCAATGAGGATTGGCACAACCCGTTCACCCATGCTTCGCAATTCAGCATCCTGACGATATTGCAGGTTAAACCGTTGACTATAGCCATATTTACGCATGGCTGGCCACATCACGACTAAAGCAGCTACGTAACCAAGAGTGGTAGCTATTGATAAACCATCTACTCCAACGATTGGTACCAAAGCAACCATGGCAAGGATAACAATAACACTGTTCGCTACCGTGCCTAATGTAGATGTAAAAAAATGATGATGTGCATTTAAGACGCTTGCCCATAATCCAGCTAGACCAATAAAGAAAACAGATGGCCACATCAACTGTAATTGCCGGATGGTAAGTGCTGCTTTTTCACCGCTCACTCCATACATCAGAGCAATCTGAGGAGAGAGGAAATAGCCGGCTACAGTCAGGGCAAAAAAGCTAAAGGTTATGAGCGCCAGCATTTTATGGTAGAGAACAGAAGCCTTCTGTGTCTGATTCTCTTCTAGTATTCCTCGCATAGTGGGGATCATCACTGCATTGATCGCTCCCGGAATGATCATGAACAAGGTCATGGGAATCGTTAAGGCAAGAAAGTAGGCATCCGCCTCCATTCCTGTTCCATACAAATGTGAAACATAGAGTGTGCGAACAAAGCCTAGCAAGCGTCCTATTAATGTTATCACTACTATCATGGATGCAGTTTTTAGTAAATTCACAGCTCGTAATCTCCTAATTCTTGCGCGCTACTTATCTGTTAGTTAACAACGCTAGATTTCTTTTCCTTGCTACCCTATCTTATGATTCATTATAATGGTAGGGTCGAACATATGTGTAGGGGGACTTCGCTTGAAAACGAATCTAAAAAAGTTGGTTATGAATCCTACCAACTGGATTTACTTATTACTCACCTATCCTATCATTGATTACGCAATGCGTAAATTTATCCCGATTGGATTTATTGTTTCTTTGTGGGATGAAGGCGTACTTACTGTCCTCCTTCTGTTTACCTTTATTGCGTATGCAAAAGGCCACCGTACCATGCCTGGCATTAAACATGCGTTCCTTGCCTTTTTGATATTTGGCCTGGGACTTATGTTTATGGATATGACTAATTTTAATGCTAGCGTGGAAGGGTTTCGAGCTATATTCCAATATATGGTTGCATTATTAATCGGCTTCTATCTCATTGAGTCGAAAGAACAAATGCAGAGTTTCTTGAAAGCCTTCACCTTAGTTGGTCTATTCGTAGCCTTGATTGGCGTAATGCAGGTGGTACTTGGGGTGGAAGTAAACAGCTCCTGGACAGGAGAAAACGAATCAATGAAGAGACGTGCATTCTCCATTGTAACAAGCCCGAATGTTTTGGGTAGCTACATGATCCTTACCATTCCAATTGCAGTCGGCCTATTTTTGCAAGGGACAACGAAAAAGCAAAAGCTTATCTGGGGGCTGACATCCCTGATCATGCTAGTTTGTCTTATTGCAACAGGCTCGCGCGGAGCTTGGTTCGCTCTGCTTGCTGTCTTAGTTATTGGCTCTGTATTTGTGAACCGGAAAGTTTTCTTATCCATTGTAGCTGTAGCCATAATTGGCGGTGTTGTTTTATTGGCTGTACCAGAGACAACTCCTGTCATCGGTAAGGTACAAAACCGCATTACCACTCTGTTTACTGAGGACTATTGGGAAAAGAGCAGCCAAAGCGGCCGCGTCGCGCGTTGGACGAATGCTTACCACCGGATGCGACTAGAACCATTATTTGGTGCTGGCCCTGGTCATTGGGGCGGAGCCGTGGGTTCCCGTTATTTTGGAACCATCTATACTGACAGCTATATGTTTAAAACGTTGGCTGAAACAGGGATCATTGGCTTGACTCTATTGGTTACCATGATGCTTGCCATTGTTAAATATGCGGCTCAGGCGACCCTGCGCTGGAAAAACACGCCGT
>NZ_LSSO01000024.1:0-59888 GCF_001645205.1 Brevibacillus sp. SKDU10
TCATTTCTGTCCCCTTCATCACGGCTTGACCATTCTTAGCATCCACCTTTAAAACGGTACCGGAGAAAGGAGCCACCACGCTGGATTGAGAGCTTTGCTTCGTTAGCTCCGCTTTTTTTACCTGTAGCTGGTTAATCTGTGCTTGAACGGAAGCAATATCTGTGCTTTTTGGGCCTTTTTTATTGAGGGCTAATTCGCTCTGGGACATTTTAAGAGATGATTGCGCTTGGGATAACGAGTCCTTAGCCTTGTCCAATTCAGTGGCAGCAAAAGCACCAGCCTCTACCAATTGTTTGGTACGGTTGTATTCCTTCTGGGCAGAGTCAACCTTTTCTTTCTCTTGACGAACGCGTTCTTCCTGTTGGGCAATCGTTTCAGGTTCTTTGCCTGATTTAACACGATTTAGTTGAGCCTGCTGCGAAGCGATTTGCGCATCAATGGATGCAATTTCGCTTGATAGATCGGTTACATCTATACGAGCAATGACTTGATTTGCTGTAACATTGTCACCTTCCTGTACGTTAAATTGCAGCAAGGTCCCATTATTTGGGGAGAAAAGCGTAACCTCTTGCTTCGCCTTAACCATTCCTGATGCCATTACTTTGTTTTCAATGCTTCCTTTTACAACAGGAGTGACGGAAACAGGAAAGCCCGTTGCGTCAACAGCGGTTAAATTCAAATAACCATAGGCGCCGGCGACTAGTACTCCAGCTGCGATAACACCCCACCAACGTTTCTTCATAATAGCCTCCTTACAAATATCTTTATAAAGGATTTACGCATAAATCTTACAATAGCCTATAGATTTTACTCATTTTTTCAAAAATCATCACCTCTCTACATCATTCATTTTTACATCATTTACTTGAACAACTTGTATTCTAAGATAAAGGGAAAATGTTTACTATTTAATTAGGTGACACTAGGATTACAAATTTGTAAGTTGAGGACTGTTTTGTGCTTACATCTTGTTTTTACATACATCTGATTTGTGCCTGTGCAGTTGAAAATGGACTGGTTTTTATATAGTAGGAAGCTCATTTGTTCAAAACATTCGAAATTATAGGTCGTTAGGATGGGATCGATTCGAGGGAATGCTAAAACGAAACAGCTGTCAGAGGGCTTGCTCTTTGCCGCTCTTGTTAGATAGTTATAACGTTCTACTGTCAACACCTGTAATCGAAGGAACATAAAAAAACTTACTTTGACATTATATTGAGGCTTATCCGTTTTACATAACGCAGTACTATTGACCATCCAATACAACGTTGTAGAGCTAGTTTTCCCTATCGCTATGCGCAAGTTGAACGAAAAGTGGAGCAGTTGCCGCGGCATGCTACTCCACTTACGTTCCGCTCTTGATAAGAAACTTGCTTTGAACTTGAAATCTAGCTCCCCTATCAGTAAACAAGTCAGCAAACGTACTACGTGGCGTCAATCATAACGTTCGTTTTTTTACCATTTACTTTTATTCAGCTATCCGTACTTTCGCTGCTTCAATCAAGCAGCAGCATTTTGCATAACCCTGTCTGATAAAGATACAGTCTGCCTGTTAATTACTGATCGTTTCGGCAACCAGCGAGGCGTATGCTTTTGCTCCTTCAGGTTGTAAATGAATGCCATCTTTAGTTAGCCAGCCCGATTGGTTCGCACTATAGGAATACCAATCGATTACCTTAACATTGGAACGCTCCTCACCTGCCCTGCTTAGCTCTTGGTTCACCTTATCCTGCCAATTCCGCGGAACTCGCGTATTAATGAGAATAATCTGTCGTTCTGCACCAAGGGTATCGAGTAGGTTCGTTAGCGTATCCGATGTAAAGGGACCATTCGTACCAAGCTCGATGATGACACACTTCCCAAGCCGTTTTTCAGATTCAAGCTGTTGTACAATAGCTTGTGCATCTTTCATTTGCCGGCTGACCTTCGCATCGATGATAATACCTGGTATACGCTTCTCTAGTTCTGGAGCAACACCGAGCAAGACCGAATCACCAATAGCAGTTACCCCATCGGATAGTGAAGCAGATGTCTGAACATCCTGCGACTGTATCAGCAATTCATGTAGCTCTGGTTCTTCCTTCCGTTCCTCCTTAACCTCGTCCGTAGTATCGCCTTGAGTCATTTCCTGTTTCACTTCTTCAGAAGATGCTCCTGAAGTCTCGCTCTCACGCTGGGCACAAGAGACGCATAAGAGAACAATCATGCCGATTGACAGTAATACAGATAATCTTCGACGTCGAATGAAGGCGTTCTGGCTTACGTTTTTCCGCAGTTCGAGTTTACTTCGTTTCCAGCCTTCGATTAAAGTAGATGACTCTATAAAAGGTGACTCTACGAATTTATAAGACAGCGCTGCCAGCCATATAATCACCACTAGTAAAACAAGCTGAAGGAAAAAGCTGACCTTCGTATTAGGATTTGCAGGAGCTGTTAAAACGATAATCGGATAATGCAATAGATAAATGCCATATGATCGCTGACCGACCCACCTAAGAGGTTTCCATGCAAGCAGTTTGCTCACAGTAGTGAACGGGCTTACAGCAGCGGCAATGACCAATGCCGCCGCGACTGAGAGAACAACCATGCCCCCCCTATACAGCCACTCGTCATATTCTCCGGTAAAGACAATCATATAAGCGACAATAGCTCCGCCGATAGCACCTACAATATCGAGTACAACGGCTCCCTTACGTGACAAGGGTGTGGCAAGAATACGACTTGGCCATGCAAGCGCCAGTGCAGCTCCGATCAAAAATCCGAATGCTCGCGTATCCGTACCATAATACACCCTGCTCGGGTCCGTATTAGGATCGTATAGCAGCACCATCGTACCAAAAGATACTGCTGCACCCACCAACAAATACAGCGCAAGCTTTCCACACGTAGGCTTTGTGAATCTGATGATGCCAAACAGTAACAACGGTAGCAGAAGATAGAATTGCTCCTCGACTGCCAGTGACCAGAGATGTCCGAAAGGAGAAGGTGGACCAAAGCTCTCGAAGTATGACACATCGTGATAAATAAAGTACCAGTTACTCATGTACATGATCGCAGCCCAAATATCTCCCCGAATAGAGACGAATCGACTGCTATCCAATATAACCAGAATTACGGAAACAACAAGTAGCATAAGTAGCAGGGCTGGAAGTAGTCTGCGTGCGCGACGGAACCAGAATCGTTTCAGATCGATCCGCCCTCTGCTCCGATACTCTTCCACCAATAAATCCATGATGAGATACCCGGACAGAACGAAGAACACATTAACTCCCAATAGTCCGCCTAAGACTCCACTCCACTTAAAATGATATGCCACCACAACAAGAACAGCTAGTGCCCTTATCCCGTCTAATCCCGGCATATATCGTCGTCTGCCATCCTCTATATTTACATACGGTTTATTCAATCGATACATCGCTTCCACTAAACTTGACCTCCCTCTAACATTTGTAACACACCATAACTTGGAGTATGCAATTAGTGTAGTACGGGATTATATGATAAGTGAGATGGACTTGTAATCAAGTTGTAAAATGTTGAGATTCAAGGTGCACAAAAAAAGACCAGCCACAACTAGCGGCCAGTCTTAGGATTATTATCGATAAGAGGTCGATCCTGAATAATAATTGAGCATTGCCATGATATCTTTGTTAAAGCCAATCACTTTCATTGTTCTTTGATTGATCATCACGTTATATTTCCACGTTTTGTTCGTCTTGCTCTTATAATAAACTTCCGTCTTGGTGCCAAACCGCACAGCATCCTGGTCCAATGTCAGATCGGACGCCAGCTCAGCACCTCCTTTTTCCTGGATAAACTGATCAGCCAGTTCAAACAGATTACGACCGGGAAATGTGTCACCAAAGAAATTCGCTCCGGTTACTTTCAAGATTTTAAGAACATCTCCGTCTCTGGCATTCAAGATGATATCGTAAATATCTTTGGTACCGGTCGAAACAGTTAGCGTCATATAGTACAGGCCACTGGGAATTTTGTTTAGCTCCTTTTCAACATGTTCACTTACTTCATGATTTCGTCCCATGAATACTTTCTCGACTAGATCCTTCAGCTTGTTCTGATCAATCACCGATAGCTCAAATTGGACATCATCTACAGTGAGCTTCTCATTAAAATATTTGTTAACAGCATTTACGCTAAGCATCCTCATGGCATCTTGCGAAAGTGCCCCTTCATATTTCACCTCGTTGCTCTTGTGCTCATTATTTATTTTTTTAACCATGACAGTGTCCTTCTCGATAGCATTGTAAAATCCAGTGCAACCTGTCGTCAATAATAAAAACGCCACGCTTACAATAGAAAATAGATATTTTTTCATTGTTGCACCCCAACCTTTTGACCCGTCCCCTTAAAAATGACCTGTATTGTCGTACCTTGATTGACTTCGCTAATCACTTTGATACTGGCTTTATGAATGTCTGCAATACTGTGACATATGGAGAGACCTAAGCCCGCTCCATTATTGCTTCTCGTTCTTGCTATATCCGTCATGAAGAACGGTTCAAATATTTTATCCTGATGCTCTTTGGCAATCCCTATGCCCTGATCAATTATTTCGAGGATGCAATGATTATCGCTCCAGTAGGTACGAAGTGTAATGCTCTGCTGTTTGGCGGAAGCTTTAAGCGCATTATCTACAAGATTGAAAATTAAGCTTTTCATTAAATCCTTATCCATAAGCAGAGGCCCTTCTTCGCAATCAATAACGACGGTAATCTCTTTCTCTCCCGCTTTCATTTTCAGCACAGGTTCCATTTCGGCAATGATGGCTTTAAGATCATGTTCCTTCATCTGAAAATGGTGCTCCTCGAGGAAAACCAAATCCATCAGCTTTAACGAAAAGGATTCTAGCCGCTTTCCTTCTGAATAAATGACATCAAGAGCATCTAAAAATATCTCTTCATTGTATTTAGTTGTTCTCAGAAAATTGGCGAATCCGATAATCGAGGTCAACGGTGTTTTTAATTCGTGAGTAAAGTTATTGATAAACCTTTGCTTCTGTTGGTTGTGTAGCTCCAAGTCATTGATTTTATCCTCGACCACCGAAGCCATTTCGTTAAAATTTTTGGCCAGCACGCCGATTTCATCCTTTGTTGTTACCTGAACTCGTTCTGAAAAATCCCCCTGTGCAATAACCTGAGCCGTTCGATTTAGACGGTCGATCGGCTTCGTCAGACCTTTGCTCACAACATACATAATGAGCATATAAAGGATGCAGGCGGCTACATCCACTCTGAGGAAAAAGCTGTACTGATCTACGCGCTCCTGATACACCGGCGTAAGATCCTTCATGTAGGTGAATACGTATCTTTTATGATTAATGTACGTTATATTCGTTGCAAACAATATCGTACGTTCATCAATATCTCGCAAGATATATTTGATTTCATCCGCATCTAGCTTGTCCAGCTCCTTACGCTCAAATGGCATCTTGAAATCGGTATTGCTGAAAATCGCCCGATCGCTATCATTTAAAATCTGCAAATAGATTCGTTGCTCGCTGTTCTTCTCGACAAATTCGTTAGCAATATTGGTTAATACTGTTTTTTCGTAATCGACGGAATCATAGATACGAAGGATTGGAAGGATTGCATTTACGCTAGAATGAATGCTGATGTACTGGCTTAATGCGCTATTGATTTCCTGTTCTAGCATTTTCGTGTGATTCCGCTCGATGACCATTATCGAAAAAATATTAAAGATGAGAACGAATGCAAGAATGGAAAACATGTATATTTTCTGCCAAAACTTCATCCATCAATCCTCCAGCCGGTACCCAATTTTATAAATCGTCTTGATATGGTCCTGTAGCTGGAGCTTTTTGCGTAGCGATTTGATGTGCATATCGACCGTTCTTGTTTCACCGTAGTAATCGCAGCCCCATACTTTGTCAAGGAACTGCTCTCTGGATAGTGCTATGTTCTTGTTTTTCAGCAATACGACCAGCAAATCGTATTCCTTTGGAGTCAGTTCTACCGGTTGGCCCTGGATGGTCACCTCTCGTTTGTCCAGAGCCACTTCAATGTTTTGAAACTTGATTATAGAGTCTTCTTTGCCGTATCTACGTAACACTGTTTCGATTCGAGCCAAGAGTTCAATCGCTTCGAAGGGCTTCACAATGTAATCATCCGCCCCTAGTTTAAGTCCGTTGACTTTATCATACACGGAGTTTTTCGCGCTCAGGAAAATAACTGGTATGTGGTAGGATTTAATTTTTTCCATCAGCGAAAAGCCGTCCAGCTTCGGAATCATAACGTCCAGCAGGATAAGATCAAACTTCTCTCGCTTCACCGCCTCCAGTGCCGAAAGACCGTCATGTACCTCGGTCGTTAAAAAGTTCACGATCGTAAGATTCATTTTAATAATTTTGGCTATATGAATATCGTCCTCGACAATCAATATCTTCTTTTGCATTTTCGTAATCACCTAACATTTCATGAATGGTTTATATTGTTTTGTTACTGATATTACATGAAAAAAGAATATTTTTATAGGGACAATATATGTCTTTATGAAAAATGCAACAAATGAAATAGGAATTTGATTGTTTCTAGAACGGCTCATTCCCCCCTTTTTCATATATCAACAGATGCAAAAGAGCAAACCTAACACTGCTCATGTAATTTATATAAATTCGACAATTTACAACTTCATTACAAGTCCATCTTATTTATCATATATTCGCAGACTACACTGATAGCATCCCCAGACGCGAATAACAATGTGAACATCAACGAAAAATGGATGAAATTATTGGAGGAGCAACATGTCATGGATTTTGGAAAAAAAGCAAAAGAATCATAAAAAGAAAACATGGAGGTTTGTGCTGATCAGCTTCAGAGTTTTGCTTTTGAGCATCATCATTTTTTTCGGCTATCAGCTCATTGGCACCTACAATGTACTTGAGAGTCTGGACAAATCAAAGGATACCATCCTAATCGAGGAGCAGGAGAATGAAGCACTGAAGCCTGCCATATGGGAAGGCACCGAACGCGTCAGCATTCTGCTTATGGGCGGCGACAATCGGGGGTTGAAGAAGAACCAAGCGCGTTCCGATTCCATGCTGGTAGTAACTATTGACCCCACCACAAAAAAAGCACATCTTATGTCTGTGCTTCGGGATACCTATGTCGAAATCGAAGGTCATGGCAAAGGACGAATCAACACCGCACTCGCGCTAGGGGGACCTACCCTTGCCATGAAAACGATAGGCGACTTGCTCGGTCTCGATATTCAATATTATGTATATACCGATTTCGAAGGATTCAAATCACTTATCGATGTAATCGGCGGCATTGATTTTTATGTCGAGAAAAACATGGACTACACCGATAAAACCGACGGTAACCAATACGACATCCACCTGCGAAAGGGACAACAAATGCTGGATGGAGACAAAGCGCTACAATACGTGCGTTTCCGCCATGACGCAATGAGCGATTTCACCCGGACTGAGCGACAACGCAACCTGTTGCTTGTCGTCGCTGAAAAGCTGAAATCAGACTGGAACCTATTGCGGATGAAGCAAATTTTGGAGAGTGTAGCACCTTACATCCAGACGAATCTGAATATCCCGGATATGCTAAAGTTGGCAAAGCTCGGTGTGGAAAGCCACATAGCCGGTTCCGCACAAGTACCGCCGATGGAATTGATTAAGGGGACGTCAGTTAAAGGGGCCTCTGTCCTGAGTGTGCAAGACAATGAGAAGCTTCGTGAATTCGTACAGGAATTAGTGGGTCAGGATAAGTAAAATAGAAAAATGACTTGAGTTCTGCTTTAGGAAACTCGGGTCATTTTTCTTTTGCGTTATTGGCAATCATCTTTTTCTTGTGATAGAGACATAACCAAAACGTAGATTCAAAAGTAAGATATATCGCTAACTATTGTAAAGCAGAACACTACTTGCAAAAGGGAACATACTTTATATTTAGAGCAATATGGTACGCTTCTTAATTTTAAAAAAGGAAGGGAAAAAGGAAATAGCCCCCAAAGGGAGTAAATAAGGATTTGAATATTTTTACTAAAATTCCAATTACTTAAAATGTTTCTTGGGGAGGACGCTCTGAGATATATGATATTTCTCCATAGGTTGCATGATAACCCTGATGTGGATACGCATAGGTCGTATTTTGGCATTGTTGTTGCATTTCCCCTTTGACATGACGTAAATCACAATTTTTAGGAGGGCCGATTACTACCGTGTTTTGAATTGGTGCAAGTGTATCTTTGACTTTAGCTTCGTTTAAACAATAGGTGTAGGAAAGTATGTTTGATGGGGTTAATCTTAATATGTCTGAACCAAAAATTGTTTCGGGAATGGGGGCATCAAAGATAGCTAATAAATGCGTGTTATCTTCAGATGCTATTTCGTAATGCCACCACCCCATAGGTACGTTAGCTACTTGATTAGGAGTGATAGAAAAGTTTAGAAGTTCATTGAAGTAAGTAATCTTACGGTAAGGTATGCTTTCGCCCACTTCAAGGTGAGTGCTTAGCTGCACACGATATTGAAGCTCTAAAGAGATAACATTACAGGATGTTATAAGAAAACGCAGCGTTTCCTTTATCTACTTCGTCTTTTTAAAATAAAGCAAGCTCCTTCTTGAACGATTGGATTCTACGAAAGAAGTCATTAACGATTACGGAATATATCGACATGAGGAAGAAGAGGTATAGCAGGTGATGGAAAATAACGTCAAGCCTGATGCACTAGATAATTGTTGATCAACCTCCTTTAGATGAAATTGTAAACCAAATCATTAGTAGACTGTAATAGCTCAAATGAATCCCAGAAAGGGCTCAAATTGTACGAGTAATGGCTAATAGATACAGAGTTGACGTTGGTCCTTGGATAGAATATTTCGGTATATTAAAAAAATAACAGTACATGGGGGGTAAAAATATTGTATGACGTGCTGGCTTGAGGAACAATTTGTGTAGCCATGCTGAATAGACCAGATTTCGTGAGATGCAGGATATTAGGAAAATACAGCCAGATTTGATGTTTGCTTTTTCTCTTGAATATTCTGTATGCTTTAGATCTAAAAAGTTGTCAATAAAACAGATATTTACACTAAAGGAGACAGACACAACATGAAGATGATAGGAAAAAAAGGGATGTTTTGCGGCGTATTAGCTACAGCACTGCTTGTATCAGGCATGACTTACGCTGCTCCAGCCATCAAAGTGATGGTCGATGGGAAAGAAGTGAAAACTGACGCGCAAGCTCAAATCATTAATGGTCGGGTACTCGTACCTGCACGGGGTTTGGCAGAATCTCTCGGAGGAGAAGTGCAGTGGGATCAAAAAAACAAGATCGTAAAGGTAAAAAGCAAAGCATCTAGCCAAAATGGAGCAATAACTGGCAAAGATGCATATGTGATTGAGGATCAAAAGGCTCTGATCAGTCTCCCTTCTGAATGGAAGGATAAGATCAAAGTAGAAAAAAAAGCAAATGAAGTTGTTTTTCAATATGTACCGAAAAATAAGGCAGTAAAACCTGAATTTTTCTTCAGAGTGCTCATCATTACTAAAACCGTATGGGATAAAGATGAGTATGCAGATACAGGACTCTTTACCATGTTAGGAATGCAGGACGGAAAGGTATATGCATTGCAAACACCGAGTGAAGCACCTTATTTGGAGAAACCAGAAAGCCCGGAATTTAAAGAAAGCGTGGACATGCTAAATCAGCTTAAGCAATCCATTCAGTTTATGTTCATTAAGTAATGAAATAATAAGAAAAAATCCTTGAAGCTTATCTTCAAGGATTTTTTGTCAGGATATAACAGAGATTGAACTAATATCTTTCCAAAATCAAAGCGGTTTTCAATGAGTCTTTTGGCAAAAACCATCCCTTTGCTTCTAGGAAAGCCTTTAGCTTCTTTTGTTCCTCTGACGCTTCTTTGCTTTTGGTAGTTTTAAAGGAAGCTTCTACAATATAATCCAAGTTGCCTCCAGAAGCAGATTTAATCGGCCAAATTTCCACATCAATCTTCAGCCCATTCCATGTTCCTGTGTATCGTTCTGCCAGAACAGGACCGTATATTCTTGCTTGTCCTACTTTTTCACTCCCCCATCCAGGGTACAGCCATTTATCCATCTTTCCAGGTATATTGGCCGTTAGTAGTTTAATGGAGTCTGAAAGAGAAGGCAATTGTGTTCCTTGAAAACCTGATTGTTTTATTTTTTTCTTTCTGGAAATACTTACTGTTTTTTGCTTGTAGCCCCATTCCACCTGCGCTTCATAATTCGTGTCTGTAGCATCAAAGCCTTCCTTATTAGCCTTTGTTAAGGCAGCATCAATGTTATTGTTTTCAATGGGGTATCTTTTTTTATAGGTGATTTCCAAATGCTCCTTACTGTCCGACTTGCGGATGCGACTAATCCAGCCTGCATGATTCAAATCCTGGTCTTCTGTATCCAGAAACTGTACATTCATTTTTATGGCGGAGTCAGGCAGATTGAACGCTTTAAGCACATCAGGCAACAGCTTATACTCAGAAGACAGCACCTTATTCGAATCCAGCAATAGCTTCACTTCATAATCCGGCTCTAAATTACCGGCCGCTTGTACGGATTCGGCAAGACCAAAAAGAGAAGAACAAAGGCCTAGACAGACAGCAAATGCCATAATTGCATGCTTGAGCGCAGGGGTCGTTTTCACTTAAAAACAGCTCCTTTGTATTAAAAGTACAAAAATTAGTTATCTTTCTTATACATCTATTCATACAAGCTGCACATTTTTTAGTCGTTAACAAGCTGTCTTTCTTTCACTCCGGTTACATGATGATTTATAACAGGCTAATTATACCATAATTGTAAATAAAAAGAACAAAAAATCATTTACAAAATTTACACCATTAGAATTCCTATGGCATTACGTACCTCCTGAAGAACCTTTTGAGCAGATAGCCGAGCTTTCTGAGCACCCTGTTGCAGGGTATCGAGTATTTGTTCTTCAGTAAGTTGCTGTTTGCGGGTACGGAATGGCTCCACAATTTGTTCGATTTCTTCAGCTAGTCGCTGTTTACAAGCTACACACCCGATTGATGCCGTTAAGCATTGCTCTCGAAGCTGCTGTTGACCCTGCTCATCCGTAAAATACGTGTGCAGATGATATACATTGCAGCCTTGTACACTTGGATGACCTGATTGCTGCAGATAGATACGAGTTGGATCAGAGTATGCCTTTTTTACTTTCTGAGCGATCTGGCTTTGCTCATCCTGTAAACTAATATACGTATCTACTCCGTCTGATTTACTCATTTTACCCTGACCATGTAGTGCAGGAATACGAACAGCATTCTCTGCCAACGGTTGCGGGTATGCAAAAACCTCACCATACATCTTATTGAAACGCCTAGCAATTTGCCGTGCCATCTCCAAATGCACTAATTGATCTTCACCAACAGGTACCACTTCACCTTTATGCAGCAGGATATCTGCTGTCATCAGCACAGGGTATCCCACTAAACCATAATTCACATTATCAGGATGCTTCTTCGCCTTTTCTTTAAATGTTGGACATCTCATCAGCTCACCTAAAGGCATGACCATTCCTAGATATAAGGATAATTCCGCAACCTCGGCTGACAGAGAAGATTGTGTATAAAACGTACAATGCTCAGAATTCAGGCCTGCAGCCAAATAACTGGCAGCAGCTTCTAGAGCATTTTTAGACATATGCTCGCGGCTAGGATGTGTGGTCAATGTATGCAAATCTGCTATAAAAAAATTAGCATCGTATGTGTTTACAAGCTTCTCAATGCCTTTCATTGCACCATAATAGTTACCCAAATGTAATTCACCAGTAGAACGGATACCTGATACCAGTTTTTGATTTTTCATAGATAATCAGCCTCTTTCGTTTTGAGAGCAGAGATCGTGGGGTATGAAAGGCATTGATCTCCCTCTGTTTATTTATCTCATTCAGTTGATAAAGCCACCACCAACCATCTTCCATCTCATCACGCTCCTTGTCCTGATTACCTCTATTTTGTTTACAAGAAATACAAAAAGGGCTTCCCGTCCTTATCTTTATAAAATAAGGACGAGAAACCCGTGGTGCCACCTTTATTCGCTGTCTGCACAGCGCGCTCAACTGTATCGGAGCAAGTGCTAGCTCTGCATGCCTTTGCTCGAATACCTGTCTCTTCTATCGGTGAGACGCTCCGCCAGAGCCTACCTGTGTGTTACCGTGTTCCGTTCACACTATCGGTCTGGACGCTCAAAAGTCCATTCTGCAAGCTTCCCGCACTGATTTTCACCAACCATCAGCTCTCTTAAGCATTCTTGCCTGCATACTCCTCTTCATCATTGCGCGTGTTATCATTATGATCATGTATAGCATTCCTGTAAACTTATCCATCAGTATACGTAACCTCACACTAGCTGTCAATCTCTACACGTGCCACCCCGTTTAAATTATGGACCATCTCATAAATGTCAGTAATGTAAATATGATCGTACACAACTAGACGTAGATCCATCTGTACCCTGTGCTTATCAACATCCTTTAACCAGACATTCTTAATCTTCATATCTTCTTCTTTGAATTTCTGGATGATCCCTGTCATATGGGAATGCTCATCTAAAAACAGGCGAATTTTCAACTCTTTTCCTTGTAATTTTCGAACCCCAATCATACTTACTAAATAAGGAAGCAACTGTACAGAGAACAAAATCATCGCAGCTCCTAACGCTGCCTCATAATAAAAGCCCGAGCCAACCGCAATTCCAATCCCTGCACTAGACCAAATAATTGCAGCTGTGGTTAGACCAGAAATAACATCATTATTTCGGCGCAAAATGACCCCTGCACCCAAAAAGCCGATTCCACTAACGATCTGTGCAGCCAAACGCATGGGATCTGTTCGATTGTTTATAGACGTTTCCGCATAAAATTGGGCAGATTCAATCGAAACAATCGTCAGTAAGCAGCTACTAACCGATATGATTACGCTAGTTTTTAATCCTAGTGGCTTCTGTTTTAATTCACGCTCAATTCCAATTACGATTCCAAGGAAAGCAGAAAGCATCAACTTTGCTAAAATAATTAATTCCATGTTATTCCACCTCTAACCTGGTTTGTCTGACGACTTTTAATACCTGTAGCTTATTATAAATCCTGATGAGCTATTCTTAAACCAACTGATACGTAGAGGATGATTTACGGAGCAAAGCCTTGTTAGCAAACCGGCTCTGCAAGTGTTGGCATTGGGAAATATCCATTTTCTACCGCATACCTCACCATCGCCTGGAAATATGCTTTCGTCGGTTTGGGGCATGTAATCTGAAGCTTTTGTAATAAGGCTGTTGTTTTAGGGCATGCAAATCGAACATTTGAGTTACGTGCGCCATCTCCCTCCAGTTGAGTAATAGCAAGTTCCATCCCTTCCCGATTTTTTTTCGTTCCATCAAATAGCCACTGCTCATATTCTTGTTGGGATACCAGACTCAATTGATAGCCAAAAGACTGAAAATGCTCCAATAGCTCCACATACGGAATCTGTTCTGGATTAACAATATGGAAAACGGCACCGACTGCTTCCTCTTGTAATGCAAGCCTAGTAATCGCCTTTCCCGCAAAATCAATAGGGGTGAAGTCTACTAGCCAATCAGCATGCGGGGCAACTCCCAGCAAAAACATCGCCCGACACATCCGATACATCGCATTTGTTTCCATGTTTCGTTGAAATGCACCAGATAACGAATGGCTACTCAAATTACCAGCACGATAGATCGTCACTGGTATGCCTTCCTGTTCAAAAGCTCTCATCACCAGCTTCTCTGATTCCCATTTGCTATTGATATAATGATTGTCTAGCACTATGGAATAGTCCACTTGGTCTGCATTGCACAATGCGTGCCATTTCCCTGCATAAGACAATTCTTCAGGAATACCGATCGTGGAAACATAGTGAAAATGAATACCTTGCTTTTCTCTGGCCAGATCAAGTAACGTCTCCGTGCTTTGTACATTTACCCGATAGAAATGCTGAGAGTCACCAAAGTGAGCTACGTCCGCTCCGCAGTGCATGATGGCATCAATATTTTGAACAAGCTCATGCCAATCCTCTTTTCCCAATCCTAAGCGCACTTCCTGCAAATCACCTATCATCACCCTCACACGTGAATGAAGCTGTCTGCTCAGCTGATCTCCAAAGTAAAAGGAATAGTTTTGATATAAACGTTCCGTAGCACTCTGAACATCTTCCCCACGTACCAAGCAATAAATCGTGCCCGATGCTGTTTGTAGCAATTCATTTAACAATTGAGAACCAAGATAACCTGTTGCCCCCGTTAGCAAAAATGTATGCTGATTGCGTCTTAGAACTTTTTTAGTCGTTTGTAAACGCTCTGGATATTCAGTAAGGACTTCCTCTGTTTGTAAATTACTATCAATCAGCCCAGAATCAGTGCGTTCTGTGTTCTGCTCTTCCTGATTCAGCTCTTCAATTCGATGCGCTAATGCTTGGACAGTTGGATGTGTGAAGAAGTCATTAATTTTTAGCAGTGGATATTTTGGCTTTAATTCAACTAATAACTCTATAATTTTAAGAGAATGTCCTCCTATTTCAAAAAAGTTATCATTTGCACCCACGCGCTCTACTCCTAATCCTATTTCCCATACTCGGGCAATCTCCTGCTCAACCTCCGTTTTGGGCTCGATATACATTTGTGTTCCTGTCACCGGTTTTAGCTCAATAGCGGCTAGTTTTTTCCGATCAATTTTACCGGTCGGTGCAATAGGCATAGACGATAGATAACCAAATTGTGCTGGAATCATGTAAGGAGGCAGCTTCTGCGAGCAAAAAGCTTGTAAAAGCGCCGGATCAATCTCCTGCTGTGTATTTGTTGTGTAAAAAGCGACCAATGTATTCTGATTGTCACGATCCTTTTTCACGATAACTGTTACGCTTTGTATCTCAGGATACGTAGCTAATCGCTCCTCAATCTCCCCTATTTCAATTCGATGCCCGCGAATTTTGACTTGAAAATCTTTACGTTCTAAATACTCTACCTCTCCATTTTCCAGCAAGCGTCCCAGGTCACCTGTTTTATAAAAGATTTTTCCTGATCCTGGTGTGAAGGGGTCTGAAATAAAGGCTTCTTTCGTTTTTTCAGGCATGTGCAGATAGCCGTGCGAGATTCCTACGCTGCTAATCAGAATTTCTCCTGGAACATTTATCGGGCACAGTTGATACGATTCGTTAACCAAATATATTTCATAGTTTGCAAGAGGCTTTCCAATCGGGATGCTGGTCGTATCAGCTTTCACTGGTTTGGTCACAGCATGATACGTAGACGTCACGGTGCATTCAGTCGGTCCGTACAAATTGTAAATGATTGTATCACTCGAAAATTTAGCCTGGAAGGAACGGACAACCTCGCCCGCTAGAAGCTCTCCGCCTACTCCTATGCTTTTTACTGTGGCGAAGCAATCTGCTTCTGTGCTTGGCAACGTTTTAACTAATTGGTTAAAGAAAGCAGCAGGTATGCCGGGAATGCACGTAACCCCTACACGCTTGACTGCTCTTGCAAACGAAATCGAATCCATTCTTTCTTCTTTCGTTAAAAAATGTAAGGTAACCCCGTTTAACAAGCCTCCAAATAGCTCATGAACGGACGCATCAAAGCTAAACGTGATGAATTGTGTGAAGATATCCTGCTCTGTTACGTTCATCATTTTTCTAACAGCAAGCCCGTAATTCACTACTCCCTGATGGTGCAAAATAACTCCCTTGGGTGTTCCTGTGGACCCCGAGGTAAAAATGACATAGGCTGGATGCAACGGCGTAATAGCCGGTTTTATCGCTGTATCAGAATATATTTCAATGTCTTCCATCCATAAGACCTGCGCTTTTGGAATAGCTTGTACCACTAAATCTCGATAGGCAAGACTAGAAAGAACTACATGAGAATTCGTTTCCTGAATAATATGGGCATTACGTTCTTGCGGATGATGTGGGTCTAATGGAACATAAGCTGCGCCCGCTTTTAATATCCCAAGTACAGCTATGGTAGCTTCGATACTTCGCTCCATAAATAAAGAAACATATTGCCCTGGCTTAATCCCATGCTGTTGTAGCATTGTAGCTACCCGATTAGACGCCGTATCTACTTGTTTATACGTATACGTAGTCTCATCAGTCTGTAAGGCAAGCCTCTCACTATGCGCTTCTACTACCTGTTGAAAGACATCCAGAATCGTCTTTTCTGCTGGAAATGCTTCTGTCGTCTGATTCATGGATTGATACAGTTTCTGTTCCATTTCAGATAGCATTGGATAAGCAGTAAAGGTTGTTTGCGGATGCAGCACAGCTTGTTCTGCTAAACATTCCATTTGTTCCATAAATCGATCAATTGTCTGCTGATGGAAGCTGTTGGAATCATAATGCATTTCCCAGCTAGCTTTTGTTTTATTTACGATGATCCCAGCATGTAGGGGAGCAGCCGTATGTGCTTCCATATGAATGAGTGAGCCTTGTTGCAGACAAAACGTACTTGGGAATTGATTGAACGAATAAGAAGCATCAGCATCTTCTGTCTTATCCTTCCAAACATGTTCAACCTGATCTAGAACATCATTATAGTTCATTCCTTGTTGAACATTAATAGCTACTGGTACCCATTTCTTCTGAATAAGAGTACCCAATGTAATCTGCTGGGTTCCACTGACACGGTGCAGCCACATGATGTACAAAGCCAATAGATGAATTTCCTGTCCCTTTTCCCATAACTTTGTCATATATGGAGTCAAATCATACGAGCTTCTTGTAGTCACAGTATCTGTGAACTGACTGAAGCGATTATTGTCTAGTGGGAACGTTATAGGTTCGTATCTTGGTGTATTGTGCATGATAAACTCCTGCCTCCTAATAAAATGTATGTTAAAAGTTAAAAAAGAAGAGAGACCAGCATCTGATCTCTCCTCTTTTGTACTCAATATTAGCATTCTGCTGACGACCCAACACTCTCTTAGAGATGAAAACCTACTCGTGTTCTTCTAATTTAAGTTGGGAAAGCGCCCTATCTAACTCCTGCGCTATTTTAGTTAATCCGTCAACAGAAACTAAAATTTCTTGGTAAGAAGCTAACTGATTATCTGACTTGACCTGGATGTTTTCTGCTGATTTTGTGTTTTTACGTGCATTCTCCGATACTTGTTTTACCACAGAGGTAACCTCTTCTGTTTCGGCTGCCATTTGTTGCGTGGAAGCAGATACCTCTTGCATACGGTCGGATACCTCTGTACTCGCCTGAACCATATGGCGGAATATCTCACCTGTTTCTTGCACGACTTTCACACCATCCAACACGTGCTCAGAACCTTGGCGAATAGAGATTACTGCTGTATTTGTACGTTCCTGAATCTCTCCGATTAGCTGGCTGATTTCTTCTGCCGATTGCTTAGATTGTTCAGCTAGTTTTCGTACCTCATCTGCAACAACTGAGAAGCCTCGACCGTGTTCACCTGCTCGTTGGGCTTCAATAGCTGCATTTAAAGCAAGTAAATTCGTCTGGTTTGCAATTTCAGAAATCATTTTGACAATCTCACCAATTTTACCTGACTGGGATTGTAGAACATTAATAATATTTTCAGATTCCTCTACAGAGTGCTGAATGAGCTGCATTTGATCCGCCACTTTGGTGACAGAGTATTGACCGGATTCAGCCTGATCTTTCATGTTCAAAGATGTATGATGAACCTCTGTTGAATTATTGGCGATGCTGTCAACACTAACCACCATCTCATCCAACGATTTCACACATTCTGTTGTAGCTATATTTTGCAGATTGGTGTGCTGGAACATTTCTTGGATGTTATCTGTAATGGTTGTGGCATGCTGATTATTTTCTTCCATAATCGTATGTAATTGCTGTGAGTTCTTCACTAGCTGGTTCGAGGATTCGCGAATTGTCATCATAATCGTACGCATATTTTCCGCCATTTGATTAAATTTGTTATTTACCTGACCCAGCTCGTCCTTACCTTCTCGCAAACGAACATCTAAATTTCCTCTGCTCATTTCATTAATGCCACGCATAAGCTCTTGAATTGGTTTAAAGGTACGATTCACAATCCAATATTGGAAAACTAAATTGATAAGTAGCAAAACGAGCAGCAATATGGAAGAGTTCAGCAATAACGCGTCCTGCCCATTGGTTACCATACTAGCATCAACATCCATACCAAAATAAGCAACAACGTTTCCACTGTCGTCCATGATTGGATGAAGAGCCGAAATCCAAGTACCTAACTCATCATCATAAATAGAAGTCATCGTATCTTGTTTGGAAGTGACAAGATGCTGAACCCCCTTCACAATGACATCTGGCTGAGGGAACATATCTCCCAATTTCATTCCTTCAGATTTCATAAACTCGAGAATTTGAGTTGGCTGAGCAATAATAGAGGTCTGATTTCCCTCTTTCAATTCCACTCCAAAAACATAAGCCTGTTTAATCTGAGGATGCTCTTTACTGATCTGGTCAAGCTCCTCTGTCAGTTTCTTCTGGATGGAAGCATTCAGATCAGGATTTCTAACAGCCTCATCTATGTCTTCAGCAGAAACATGTACAGATTGTGACTGTAACAAGGCTCTCGTATCTTTTTCTAGCATTTCAATAAGGACTTGCCCTTGAATGACGAAACTTGCTAGGATTAATACAGCACCAATCAACATAGTATTAAGAACTGTAAACAATAAATTCCTAGTAGATATTTTCATGTTGGAAAACAACTCTTTCCCCTCTCTTTCTTTTCCCTGCTTCTAGAAATATGTAAAATAGGGCGCTATCCCTAGTATCGGTATGGAATCAAAAAAGCTTTAATTTCTATATGTTAAAAAAATCAAGTCTTTTTTCACTTACATGTACCTTTTTTTTGTCATTGCATAAAAAATTCACAGGCAGAATGTATAGGACTAGCTATGGAGAAAAGAGCATAAAGGCTTATTTCATAACGATTTAGCTTGATGAAAAGCAAGTCAAATAGCACAAAGACAAAGTCAGTGTGCTTGGTTATTGAAGCTTTTCCCAAATGAAAAATTGATGACATTTCATAAAAATGACAAAATTTCACTGCACTTTTTTCGTTACAGGTTACGGTAAGGTGATCCTTTTTTGGATAGTTTTACATAAACCTTTCGTTCCTTTAATGCGTATTTTCATTTGATCAAAATATCATTTCTGCTTTCTCACGTTGTCGACTCCGGTAAGATGGAATTGTACCTGCTGGCTCCGCTGCCTTTATCGCTCTTACAACAGCTTCTGCCAGTACCTCTGCTGCTAATGCACCGATTAAATCCACAGAAGCCTGTACTTCTCCTGTTCCAATCGCAAATAACGTATCCCCGTCATGCATGGTGTGAATGGGATAAATTGTGCGGGCTAGTCCATCATGTGCCATTTGAGCAACCTTATTCGCTTCTGATTTGGTTAAGGCAGCATTACAAGCTACTACGCCAATCGTGGTGTTCGCTCCAGTTGGTATGAAATGAAAGCTAGCTTTTTCCATACAATCATAGATATCTAGTAACTCCTCGTTTTCCCCGCGCACACCTGCAAGTCTTTCTCCAGTTACAGGACACCGTACCTCTCCAACTGCATTCACAGCAACAATTGCTCCAATTACTAGCCCGTTACTCAGCTCACGGGACGCCGTGCCTAGCCCCCCTTTCATCGCGCGTTCAAAACCGGCCATTTTTCCAACAGTAGCTCTACAGCCCGCTCCAATATTTCCCTCAGCAAACTCCTGTTCACTCGCCTGCTTTGCCGCTTCATAGCCCATAGCCATGGTAGGTCGGATCGAAGCATCCCCGATAGCAAGATCAAATAATACTGCTGCTGGTACAATCGGCACTTTTGCAACTTTCACATCAAGTCCAATTCCCTGCTCCTCTAAATAACGCATTACCCCACTAGCTGCATCCAAGCCAAACGCGCTTCCCCCAGACAAGCATATCGCATGGACTTGATCAACTTTATTGATCGGGGAAAGCAAATCAGTCTCACGGGTACCTGGAGCTGAGCCACGAACGTCGACTCCGCATACTGCACCTTCCTCCATTAGAAGTACGGTACAGCCTGTCAGTGCTTCCTCATCTTGTTGATGACCTACCTTGATCCCTTTTATATCGACAATTGAACCTAATGTAGCAGTCATAGCTTACATCTTCTCCCTTTTATATATGAAATACCTCTTAACAGACGCGTAAAAAGCCCGTTTCTTGTAGAGCTTTCGTTTCCCTAATTATATAGACGTTATTTTATTACTTGTAATCTTTCCTTACAAACCGAATAAAACCAGACAATCCTTGTAAAAAATAAGGTAGAAATCTCTAAAGAGGATGCGAGAGTCATCAAGAAATACGTATTAGAGAGGATTGATTACGATTTCTCACTTACAAAACATTCCGCAACCAAAAACCTTTGGTCCCCTTGGAAATTTACCTTTAATCAATCCAGAGATGCCAATTCAATCCATCATGAAGCTAGCCAATGAACTTGGGCCTATCTTCCGACTGGAATACCCTGGAGGCCGCGTTAGCATCTATATTTCCAATCATAAGTTGGTAGCAGAGGCTTGTGATGAAACCCGTTTTGATAAGAATGTATGGCCTCCCTTGCAAAAAGTAAGAACATTTGCAGGCGATGGTCTTTTTACTAGCTCAACCGATGAGCCCAATTGGCAAAAAGCTCATAATATCCTGCTCCCAAGCTTCAGCCAAAGAGCAATGCAAGGTTACCATTCCATGATGGTAGACATTGCTGTACAGCTTATCCAGAAATGGGCCCGCCTTAACCCGGATGAAAGCATTGACGTACCCGAGGATATGACAAGGCTTACTTTGGATACCATTGGGTTGTGCGGCTTTAATTATCGGTTTAATAGCTTTTATCGAGAACAACCGCACCCCTTTATTACCAGCATGGTTCGTGCGCTGGATGAAGCAATGAGCCAGCTACAGCGCCTAGAAATTAAAGATAAATTGATGGTTATTACAAAACGTCAATTTAAACATGATATACAAGCCATGTTTACCCTTGTGGATAAAATAATAGCAGAACGTAAAGAGCACGAGAATCATGATACAAACGATTTACTTTCCCATATGCTAAAGGGGAAAGACCCCCAAACGGGCGAAGGCTTGGATGACGAAAATATTCGCTATCAGATTATTACTTTCTTAATTGCTGGTCATGAAACCACAAGCGGTCTATTATCCTTTGCTTTATACTTTCTATTAAAGAACCCGGATAAGCTTCAAAAGGCATATGAAGAGGTAGACCGTGTCTTAACTGGTTCTACTCCAACTTATTCTGAAGTGCGAAATCTTACGTACATATCGATGATTTTGAATGAGTCTCTTCGCCTGTGGCCAACAGCTCCTGCCTTCTCTCTTTACGCTAAGGAAGACACACTGCTGGATGGAAAATATCCTTTGAAAAAAGGCGAAAGTGTCAATGTACTCATTCCTACTCTTCATCGGGATACAAGCGTCTGGGGAGATGACGTCGAGGAGTTTCGTCCTGAGCGCTTTGAAGACCCAAGTCAAATCCCCTATGATGCGTATAAACCATTTGGAAACGGGCAGCGAGCCTGCATAGGACAGCAATTCGCGCTTCAAGAGGCAACCTTAGTACTTGGTATGATTTTAAAGTGCTTTGACATCATTGACCATAATCATTATCAGCTAAAAATTAAAGAAACACTAACCTTAAAACCTGAAGGCTTTACCATGCGTGTCCGTTTACGCACGAATGAACTCTCCTTTCAAATTACCGGAAAAGAGAAGGAACGCGAAAAAACACAAGTGCAGCCAACAGCCTCTACCATCGTTGACGCACATAATACTCCCTTGCTAGTGCTATATGGTTCCAATCTTGGCACGGCAGAGGGGATTGCAAGAGAACTTGCAGAGGATGCGCGTTTCCAAGGGTTCAAGAGCGAGGTTGCTCCTTTAAATGATTATTTAGGCAAGCTTCCCAAAGAAGGAGCCATATTTATTATCACTTCCTCTTATAACGGAAAACCACCGAGTAATGCCAAAGACTTTGTACAATGGCTGGAAGAAGCAGAGCCTGGAGAATTTACCGGAGTCAACTATGCTGTATTCGGATGTGGCGACCATAATTGGGCCAGCACATACCAGCAGGTTCCTCACCTGATTGATAAGCAGCTCGAAGCAAAAGGCGCGACACGGCTAACGAAGCAGGGAGAGGGTGACGCTAGCGGAGATTTTGAGAAACAACTTGAGGATTGGCGTCATCAATTGTGGCCTGATGTCATGAACGCTTTAGGGCTCAAGATCAACGAAAATCAGGAGCGAGAGCGCAGCACGCTTTCTGTTCAATATGTTAATGGAATTGCGGGAGTTCCTCTCGCTGAGTCCTATGATGCTCTTCGTTCGTACGTTACAGAGAATAGAGAGCTTCAGGGAGAAACTAGCGAACGTAGCACTCGTCATATCGAGATAGCTATTCCAGCAGGAGTCCATTACCACGAGGGGGATCATTTAGGTGTTCTGCCCAAAAACTCTCCTCAGCTAGTGGAACGTATTGTACATCGTTTTGGTTTGAATGGTAACGATTATCTAATTCTTAGTGGCAGTGGACGCAGCGCAGCGCATCTTCCGCTGGATCGTCCGGTAAGTGTATATGATCTGCTAAGTCATAGCGTAGAATTACAGGAAGCAGCAACCCGTGCTCAACTACGCGAACTTGCTGCTTATACAACCTGCCCACCTCATAAACGGGAATTGGAAGCCTTACTTGAAGAGGATACCTACAAAACCATTATAATGAACAAACGCATCTCCATGTTTAATCTTATGGAACAGTATCCCGCCTGTGAATTACCTTTCGAACGATTTTTAGAGCTTCTTCCACCTTTAAAAGCTCGTTACTATTCCATTTCCAGCTCCCCTCATCTCTTGCCAGAGCGAGCTAGCATAACAGTGAGCGTAGTGCGCGGTCCAGCCTGGAGTGGACATGGAGAGTATCGAGGTGTTGCTTCAAATTATCTAGCCGATCTAAAGCCAAATGATCCTGTTGTTATATTTGTGCGCACACCAGAATCTCACTTCACGCTGCCTACAAATACAGAAACACCTCTCATCATGATCGGACCAGGTACCGGGGTTGCACCATTCCGGGGATTTCTTCAAGCACGAAAGCACTATCAGCAACAAGGAAAACGGCTTGGTGAAGCCCATCTATACTTTGGTGCCCGCCATCCGCAACAGGATTACTTGTATCAGGAAGAGTTTGAGCAATATGAAAAAGAAGGTATCGTGACCATTCATACCGCTTTTTCACGTATAGAGGGACAGCCGAAAACCTATGTTCAGCATCTCATGAAACAAAATGAACAAGAGTTGATTCGTCTTCTAGATCAGGGAGCTCGACTTTATGTGTGTGGGGATGGGAGTCGAATGGCTCCTGATGTGGAAGCCACGCTGATTTCGTCCTATCAAACAATTCATTCGGTAAGCGAAGAAGAAGCCCGAGCTTGGCTCGATAAGCTTCAACGGGATGAACAATATGTAAAGGATGTTTGGACAGGTGCGTGATAAGGTGTCATTGGTGCTTGTCTTTGCAAGCCCATCTTAAGATATGATAAAGCCATCTAAAGATCAGATAAAAAAATAGACCATTACATCCATAAAAAGCACTCAGCAAATAATAGCTGGGTGCTTTTCACATGCTTAAATGTTCATTTTGGGACTGGTAGTAACTCAACTGAATAACACCTACTCTTTTCGACCAACCAGAATCAAACTCAAAATGGGATACGATCTATGGCAAGACAGTGACATTAAACCAAATTAATACATAGAGCCTCGGCGAACGTCATCACTACTGTATTTAGGTGAAGCACCCCGTTAATTCGTTTAGTCAGGACAGGGCATAGCGTCATTTACTATAAAGAACATATTACTTCCAAAATGGGGGGTAAAAACATGAAAAGAAAAAGTAGCAAGCCAATCATTCAACAAGTACATTATGACGGGTATGTGAATCCATACCATGATCCGTATTTCCAATTTGACCCATTCGTACCGCGGCGTCCTGACCGACGTGAGAGGTGTATCAGAGAATGGCGAAGATGCGAAAGACGCTGCCACCGCAGAATGGGATACGATAACGTCCGATGCAACAGAAGGTGCCATAGGGAATTTCGAGATTGTTTAGACTTCCATCACAGAAGATAACTTATCCAAGTTTTATTGTCTAACAATATGAAGATGAGGGCGGTCGTCAAGTAATTCCCGCCCTCTTTTCATCGTAAAATAGCGTGTAAGCGTCGTTACCTAACAGGCTATAGCTTCCCTTATCGACTTCGTTTTCCTCAAGATATGCTGGTAACATCACTATGGTCACAGTGGCATAGTCTTGTGGAATGCAGACGATTCTACTCTACCCTTTTCTACTATAGTAGTACGCACATTAAAATGATGGACGTGCACAGAGACGGTAAAGATGGACTAGCCCGCTTTCACCGGTAAACAGTTGTTACGTCTTCGTTAGTTAGAATGTTTATATCTTTTTGCTTCTTTCATACAAAACAGACAAAGAACCCTTTTCATTTTTCTTACATCCATTTTATGGAGAAAAAATGCCTCCAAGTTTGAACATTTAATAAGAGACCACTTGGTGCAACATTTGATAAAATTAAGCAGCAAGCATTAGAAATGGCTGATGCTTTTACGGAAGGGATTGTAAAACAGTTTCCATAGCTGTTTGCAAATTAACAGGTATTCTTCTATCCTGCCCTTTCTTGATATGGCTTAGGAAATGAACAAGAACTCTTTCCAGAAAATGATGAAGTACTAAAATACGCTAGTCCCTGAGGGCTAGCGTATTGATTATCTTTATTCATATCATAACAAAAAGTTTATCGGAATCTCCGTCAAATTTCCGCATAAATTTACGGGAACAGGACGCTTAGCTTAACGTGAAAACAGCGTAGGTATCGACTTTAACTAATCTTCGCCTCAATCCGCAGCTTATCCGCCACCATCGCGATAAACTCGCTGTTCGTAGGTTTTGCCTTGGTATTAGAAACCGTATATCCAAACAAGCTAGAAATGGAATCCAGATTACCTCTTGACCACGCCACTTCAATCGCATGACGGATTGCTCGTTCCACACGGCTGGCTGTTGTATTAAACTTTTTAGCAATATCCGGATATAGTACCTTTGTGATAGAACCCAATAGTTCGACATCGTTATAGACCATCGTAATCGCTTCTCGCAAATATAAATATCCTTTAATATGAGCCGGCACTCCGATCTCATGGATAATGCTGGTTATATTGGCATCTAAATTACGTCCTTTATTTTGTATCATAGAAGAGGTTTTCATTACGGGGATAAAAGAGGTCTTGCTACCGATCATCTGACGAATTCGCTGTGCAAGAATGTCCATGTCAAAAGGCTTTAATATATAGTAAGATGCCCCAAGTTCTACCGCGCGCTTTGTAATCTCTTCTTGGCCAAATGCTGTCAGCATGATGATTTTAGGTTGAGGTGTTAGTCTCATCGCTTGAATTTGCTCTAATACAGCCAAGCCATCCAGATGAGGCATGATAATGTCCAAAATGATAATATCTGGAACACGCTCTTGGACGATCTTTAATACATCATTTCCGTTATAAGCGACCCCACTTACGCTCATATCACTCTGAGTGTTAATATACTCTTCAAGAAGACCTACAAACTCACGATTGTCATCAGCTAATACCACGCTTATCTTACTCAAATTCGTTCCTCCTTACGCATTCGATCACAGAGCATGATCTAACACTTCTTTCCTGTGAAGAAGTACGTTTCTCTTGATTCCTTATGGTAAATTATTCGACAGGTCATTTTTAACTCCTGCCCATGACGAAAGATTGAATGATATCTCTGATGATTCGACAAATAAGAGTAAAAGAATGTAAAAAGGTCTCAAGCAAGCATTTAGCTCGCCTTGAGACCCATAGATTGTTGTTGCTTTATCGTCAAACCCGCATCCTGAAGCATCCATTCAATAAAACAACCATAGCCAGAAGTAGGATCATTGACGAATACATGCGTAACTGCTCCAACCACTTTACCATCTTGAATAATAGGGCTGCCGCTCATACCTTGTACAATTCCACCTGTTTTTTCTAATAATCGCTTGTCATTAACCTTAATGATCATCCCTTTAGTTGCAGGAAAATGCTGTTTTACAACGTTGACAATTTCAATCTCAAACTCTTCTACCTCTTGTCCATTCACGACTGTTAAAATTTTTGCTGGACCTTCTTTTACCTGCTCAGCTAATGCTACCGGCAATGGTTCATTTCGCTTTGCTCTTTTGGGTTTGTCATACATTTTTCCGAAAATGCCAAACGGGGTGTTTTTAGAAATGTTGCCTAACACTTCATTTTCATTGTAAAAGCGGGCGAATTTCTCACCTGGATTCCCACTCTGCCCTTTCTCAATGGAAGTAACACTAGCCTGCACGATTTGTCCATCTCCCACAACGATAGGCTGTCCTGTATCTACATCTGAAATGACGTGACCAAGAGCTCCATATGCCTTTGATTCTGGCTCATAAAAAGTTAACGTACCCACACCTGCTGCGGAATCACGAATATAAAGTCCCATGCGATACTGATTATCTTTTTTGTCTTGTGCCGGTTTAAGTGTCAAAACGATCTTTTCTTTTCCACGTACAACCATGAGTTGAATAGATTGGTTCTTTGCACCAGCTTCATTTACAATCTTTTTGACTTCACTCATGTCATTAATGTACAGATCATTCATTTTGACAATCATATCTCCAACATGAATGCCAGATTTTTCACCAGGTGAAACTTTTTCTTTACCTGTATCAACCAAATGATGGCCAACTACAAGGACGCCAGCAGTCTGTAGCTTAACACCAATTGATTGTCCGCCAGGTATGACTTTCAGATCGGGGAGCACATTAACCTTAACTTCTTTAATGGGAAGCTTGCCAACTCGCCATTGCAGACGAGCCTGCCCTACTTTTTTGGGTGCTACTTGCAATGGTTGGCTAAAATCGACGTGTACTTCACGGGCTTTTATTCCGTTTACTTGCAAAATTTCGGGGTTACTGTTTACTAGTGTTCCCATTACAGGTACGGAAAGCTTTAATTGGCTAAGGGAACCTTCAAACAACCGTAGTTCTTTGGGTAAAGAGGTTACATCATGAAAGGGGGTTGAAGTAACAATAAACGCAGTCAAGAGTAAGAGCAGAGATCCAATCCATTTTCTTTTGTGATTTCGTATCACCCAGCAATCACTCCTAGCTTCCCTACCTACACCTACAGCTACACCTCACTTACTAATATTTAATGTTACCTGCACGCCACCTGTTTATAACACCAAAAAGCTGTCAATTTCAATTGACAGCTTTCCGCTCTTCTCCAAGGAGAATCATTTCCTTAGCATGCTCTTTTGTTTTCTCTGTAACTTCAGCTCCGCCAAGCATACGAGCAAGCTCGTTCACACGCTCTTCCGAAGACATGAGGACAACCGTTGTGCTGGTCTCCTGTTCATCCATCTGCTTTTGAATATAAAAATGGGCATCTGCCATAGAAGCTACTTGTGGTAAATGCGTAATACATAGCACTTGACGATGTTTCGCTACTCGTGCCAATTTTTCCGCAATAGCTTGAGCAGCTCGACCGCTTACACCAGTATCTACTTCGTCGAAGATCAAAGTACCCACCTGCTCGGTAGTAGCTAGTATGCTTTTAATCGCGAGCATGACACGGGATAATTCCCCTCCAGACGCAATCTTAGTTAAGGGACGCAGAGGTTCACCTGGGTTCGGCGCAATCAAAAATTCTATCTCATCAATCCCGCGAGAACTCACCCTAACTCGATTACCCTCAACCTCAATGCCTCGCTCGTCTGGAATATGCTTAATCTCAATTGCAAAACGTGCTCGCTCCATATGCAATTCTTTTAGCTCATGCTCAATTAGATTTGCAAGCTCTATTGCTAACTCACGGCGGAGCGTACTTAATTCCAGAGCCTCAACAGCTACATCAGCTTCGGCTTCACGGAGTGTTTTCTCCATTTGTTGCAGACGATCATCATAATGCTGGATTTCATCTAGTTCATCCTGTATACCTGCTGCATATTCCAAAATCTCATCTACGGACTTACCATACTTGCGTTTTAATCCAGATAATTGGTCTAATCTGCCTTCTACTTCAGCTAGGATAGCAGGATCAAAATCCAAACGATCCTTTAAATGACGCAATTGTTGAACGGTATCCTCTACCTGATAATAGGCACTTTGAATCGTTTCTACGATCGGAACTAGCTGTTCATCATATTGTTGTACCCGCTCCAATTCTCCCATAGCGTGCCCTAGCCAATCTTGTCCCCTCTGATCTCCATAAAGGGACATGTAAGCATCCTGTACACCAGCAAATATTTTTTCAATATTAGCCCACTTTTTACGTTGCTGCATGAGCTTCTCATCTTCACCAGGGATTAATTTTGCCGCTTCAATTTCATTTAACTGATAGCTTAATAAGTCAATGCGTTGCATTAATTCGCGCTCGTTTTTAGCCATTCGTGATAAATCCTGCACGGCTTTGCGATATTTTTGATATAAATGATTAAATTCCTGTTTTGTTCCAGCCAAGCGAGATTCCCCATAAGCATCGAGCCAGCGAATATGCTTATCTGATTGCATAAGCGCCTGATGATCATGCTGACCGTGTACGTTTACCAGCCACGGGCCTAATTCTCGTAACATTGCTAACGTAATTAGCTGGCCATTAACGCGAATGATGCTTTTACCCGTAGAGGAAATATCCCGACGTACAACCAGGATACCATCAGGATCAACCTGAATGCCGAAGTTCTCACAGACGGCGTAAGCAGGGTGCCCTTGCTTGCATTCGAACAGACCTTCTATCTCTGCCCGTTTTTCTCCGTAACGGATAAGCTCTGCTGAACTGCGATCACCGAGCAATTGCCCCAGCGCATCGATAATAATGGATTTACCTGCCCCTGTCTCCCCTGTCAGGATATTAAGCCCGTGCCCAAAAGAGATAGTGGTGTGTTTGATAATCGCAAAATTGCGTATGGTTAGTTCGTGGATCATGCATACCCTTCCTTATAGCATGTCTAAGAAGCGTTGGGACACTTCTTTTGCATTCTCTTTGGTTCGACAAATGATTAAAATCGTATCATCACCGCAAACACAACCCATTATCTCATTCCAATGTAGATTGTCAATCAGAACAGCAACGGAATTGGCATTTCCTGGCATTGTTTTTAGTACGATCAGGCTTTCAGAAAAATCAATGCTCACAAAGGAATCCAATAGCACGCGCTTCATTTTTTGCAATGGATTAAACTTTTGGTCCGTTGGTACAGAATATTTGTAACGGCCGTCACTCATCGGGATTTTTATCAAATGCAGTTCTTTAATATCACGTGAAACAGTAGCCTGTGTTACACTGTACCCGTTTGAACGCAGGTATTCTACGAGCTCATCCTGTGTTTCTATATCATTATTCATGATGATCTCTTTGATTTTGATGTGTCGTTGGCCTTTATTCATACATTTACTCCCATTCACCTTGTAATTTAGTTCGAATTAATTCATAAAAATTGCCCTGTGTCCATTTGATCAGCGGTGTAACATGCTTGGATTGCTCAACAAAAATCTCATCTCCGCCCTCTAAACGAGAACCAAATTGACCATCGATCGAAAGTCCAATCTCATCATGCACAGCATCTACCTCAATTCGAAGGCGTTGATCTGATGCTAGCACGATAGGTCTCGCCGTTAAAGAATGAGAAGCAATTGGTGTAAGCAAAAGCATGGCAACATTTGGAGCTACAATTGGACCACCCGCTGCTAACGAATAGGCCGTAGAGCCAGTCGGGCTGGAGACGATAATCCCATCTCCACTAAAAGTTCCTACATAAAATCCATTTGAATAAACGGAACACTTAATGATCCGACAGAATGATCCTTTGGTGATCCCAATATCATTCATAGCTGTATAAGTGGCAAGTCGTTCACCTTGTCGGTACAACTCAGTGGTGAGCATACTTCGTTCTTCTGTATAGTATTGCCCGGATAATAGCTTCTCTACGGCATCGGTTAGATTATCTGGCTCTGCCTCTGACAAAAAGCCTAATGTACCAAGATTAATACCGAGCACTGGTAAATTATGACCAGCTAGCTGCCGAGCGATACCGAGTAAGGTGCCATCTCCCCCAAGCACGCAAAGAATCTCCACATATTTTGAAAAGTCATAAAGGGGTACAGCCACATCTTCTCGACCAATCACTCCTGCTAAATCTTGTTCCAAATAAACTTTTGCCCCACGCGCTTCCAACAAGTATAATAACTCACGGGCGACCACGCGTGCTTTAGGCTTACCCTTGTTTGCGATAATTCCAATGGACTTCACAGTGTCACCCCAGTATCTTTGATCATCTGCTTCTAGCAGGGATATAACGCGAATCTGATCCCAATGAATTCTTGCTGATCATCTCAGATGAGGGTTACTCGTTTGATTAATTTGAAACGAAGGATTCGCTTTAACATTTGTTCATCTTTATACAATTATACATATTTTTTTGCATAATGGATAGAGGGAGTAAGGCTTCCTTCTCATATCCAACAAGCTTAAGAACGCATAAAACCTGCTTCTTAATATGCAATTATAATCTTTCCACATATTCCTTTGCTTCTTTAAGGGACAGCCCCAGTACTAGTCTTGCTTCTTTGATCGCTTCTATTTGTTTTCCTTCAGAAAGTAATGTAATTAGCTTCGCATTTACCGGATGATTCAAAACGGCATTGTTATTTGGTTTTGTATGCTCAGAATAATCTGTGACTCCAACCTGAGCAGCAATTTGCTGTAGGATGACATCCATTTTTTTACATTGATTTTGCAGCCTATTAACCTTTTCAGCTAGCAGTAATACAATGCAAACTAAGACCATTATTATCGTAAGTTCCATGATCTCCTCTCCTATTTTCTTTTTTAGGGACAACACTTAGCATCCTTATAAACAATGTAACATGGACAAATCAAATTATCTTGTAAGAATCGTCTATCAAAATGATTTTATGGCTTCAGATAAAGAAAAAACCTCAAATTCATTAGAAAATGATTTGAGGTTCTGTTATTCATTTGCTTACATCTTACTCAATTGCTGATGTGCCTCGACGACAACTTCTTCAATACGTGGAAGCCACCACGGCTCATCCTGTTCTACAACACGCTCATCAGCCCGCGGTTTATAAAGATGGAGAAGAAACTCAATATTTCCCTCTCCTCCCGTGATTGGCGAATAGCTGACACCCTTTACTTGAAAGCCTAATGTCGTAGCAAATCCGGCGATCTCTTCTATGACTTGACGATGCACACTGGCATCCCGGACGATTCCATTTTTGCCCACTTTTTCTTTACCTGCTTCAAATTGTGGCTTTACCAATGCTAGTACATGTCCACCTTCTTGTAAAAACGTATACAGTACTGGCAAAATCAGCCTTAATGAAATAAATGATACATCTATCGAAGCCATGTTTGGCATTTCGTGTTCAAAAGTAGCCGGGTCCATATGGCGGAAGTTCGTACGTTCCATGACAACGACTCGTTCATCCTGACGTAATTTCCACGCTAGTTGATTGTAGCCTACATCAATGGCATAAACCTTTCGTGCCCCATTTTGCAGGGCACAGTCCGTAAAGCCTCCCGTGGACGAGCCAATATCCATCATAATCCGATCGGTTAAGTCAATTTGAAACTCTTTAATAGCCTTTTCCAGCTTAAGCCCACCCCGGCTTACATATGGATGAAGATCACCTTTTACTTGAATAGCAACATCCTCTGGAAATTTTGTACCTGGTTTATCGCATCTTTCACCCGCAACAATAACAAGCCCTGCCATAACGGCTCGTTTTGCCTTTTCTCGGGTCTCATAAAGACCTCGATCTGCAAGTAAGACATCTAATCGTTCTTTTTTCATAGTCGTTATTAAGCCCTCTGTTTATTTACTGGTAGCAAGGATCGTACACGTGCAGCGATCGCTTCCGCTGTTAAACTGATTTCTTGTCGTTGCTCCTTAACACTTCCATGCTCAACAAAATAATCGGGAATCCCCATCGGTTCCACTACCATATTATGATAGCCTTGTTCCGCATAAAATTCCATGACTGCACTGCCAAAGCCACCTTGTACACAGCCCTCTTCGACAGTAACAATATCCATATTTTCCTTGGCAAGACGCAAGAGCAATTCCTCGTCTAATGGTTTACAAAAACGTGCATTGACAAACATCGGCATGATGCCATCCATTTGCAAAAGATTAATGGCTTTTTCCGCGACGTCATAAATATGCCCAAATGAAAGAACAGCTACGCCTTTCCCCTCTCTAACTACTTCCATCTGACCGATTGGAAGGGCCTTGAGCTCTTCATCCATTTTGACACCAAGACCATTTCCGCGCGGATAGCGGAAGGAAATAGGACCATCATATTCTGCCGCTGTTTTCATCATATGCTGCATTTCATTCTCATCTTTTGGAGCCATAATGACCATATTGGGAATGGCACGCATAAAAGCAATATCATAAACACCTTGGTGCGTCTCTCCATCAGCTCCTACCAAACCAGCACGGTCTACCGCAAAAACAACTGGTAGCTTCATTCGAGCAACATCATGGATTAACTGGTCATAGGCACGTTGCAAAAAGGTGGAATAAATCGCCAGGAACGGCTTCATTCCTTGTGTCGCCAGCCCAGCGGCGAATGTACAAGCATGTTGTTCAGCAATCCCCACATCAAACATTCGCTCTGGATATACTGAAGCATACTTTAAGAGACCTGAACCATCTGGCATAGCCGGTGTAATCGCTACAATACGATCGTCTTGCTGTGTTAGCTTAATTAACGTATCAGCAAATACACTCTTGTAGGCAGGCGAAGCAGCAACGGCTTTAATCATTTCACCAGATTCAATCTTATAGGTATCTGTTCCGTGCCATTTCATTGCGTTTTGTTCCGCTGGCAGATAGCCTTTTCCTTTTTTGGTGATCACATGCAATAAGACCGGTCCACGTGTATTCGCAGCTGTACGCAGTGAATCAATCACAAGCTCTAGGTTATGTCCATCAATAGGACCAATGTACGTAAAGCCCAGCTCTTCGAATAAAATGCCGGATACAAGCATGTATTTCATGCTATCCTTGACCTTTTCAGCCAGTTGAGCCAATTTGCCCCCTACAGCGGGAATCGCCTTGAGTAGGCTTTCCACCTCATCCTTAGCTCTATTATAAATATGATCTGTACGTAATTTGCCCAGATAGTTATGCATAGCACCTACATTTGGTGCGATGGACATTTCATTATCATTTAAGACCACGATTACATTCTTCTTTTCATGACCAATGTGATTTAAGGCTTCAAAAGCCATACCGCCTGTCAATGCACCGTCTCCAATAACACCTATCACATGGTAATTTTCCTTCTTCAAATCGCGGGCGCTCGCCATGCCCATGGCACCTGACAACGAAGTGCTGCTATGCCCTGTTTCCCAAACATCATGAGCACTCTCCGCCATTTTTGGAAAACCGCACAATCCCTTATATTGACGCAGTGTCGGAAAATCATCTTTTCGTCCAGTTAAAATTTTATGTACATAGGCTTGATGGCCAACATCCCATAAAATTTTATCCTTTGGACTGTTAAAGCAATAGTGTAGTGCGATCGTTAGCTCCACAACTCCTAGGTTAGGAGCTAAATGCCCCCCTGTTTTAGAGAGGTTTTCTATCAGGAACCGACGAATTTCTTCGGACAACTGCTGTAATTGGGAGATTGTCAAATGCTTGAGATCATCTGGGCTCTTCATGTTTTCAAGCAACACTGTAACCCCTCGCTTTCACTAAGTCGCAAACCTTCCATACTAATCATACATAATGCTTCACAAAAAATTACACGTACACGCATTATATCCTTTTCTTATGTAAAAAACCATAAGAGAGTAATGATATCTCTCTTTAGGCAAAAATCCTTCATGCTAGCTTACACGCTCCATCACATACTCCGCTAGTGCAAAGAGAGCAGGATGATTAATCTCTACTGCTACAAGCTCAGCTTGAGCCTCCTTGACAAGCAAAGCTAGACGTCGTTTGGATTCAGCAAGTCCAAGTAACGCAGGATATGTAGCTTTCTCTTTACTCGCATCACTTCCTACAGCTTTACCAAGCAATGCCGCATCTCCCTCAACGTTTAAAATGTCATCTTTAATCTGGAAGGCTAGTCCGATCTTAACAGCATAATTGGTTAGGGCCTGCAATTGCTTTGGTGTTGCTTCTGCCAGATATCCTCCGCCTCGCAAAGCCGCAACCAGCAGATCGCCTGTTTTATGTAAGTGGATATACTCTAATTGCTCAAGGGAAAGCTGTTTGCCTTCTCCCATAATATCAGCCATCTGGCCACCTACCATCCCTCGTTCACCGGCACGCTGCCCAAGCTCAGCTATCAATTGGACAGTTGTTTCAGCTTTAACCTCGGGATGATGTAGATAAGAGCTAGCCACTAGACCAAACGCTCTTGTCAGTAGGGCATCTCCTGCTAAAATAGCAGTGGCTTCACCAAATACCTTATGATTAGTCGGTTTACCCCTACGTAAATCATCATCATCCATGGCAGGGAGATCGTCATGAATCAATGAGTAAGTGTGAATCATTTCTAAGGCTATCGCATATGGAAGGCCACGTTCAATTGGTTGATGAAACGCTTCCAGTACCGCTAGAACAAGAATGGGACGCAACCGCTTCCCACCAGCCATCAATGAGTAGTGCATTGATTCGTACAGTTCGGCAGGAACGCCTTCTGTAGATAGTGCTCTTGGTAATTCAGCTTCCAGTAATGCAATTTTTTCATTTAAATAATCCTTCAGACTAAAACTCATGCTAGTCCTCCTCCACATGGAACGGACGCTCGGATATGCTGCCGTCTTGGTCTAGAAGCTGAATCACCTTGGCTTCAATTGCATCTAGCTTTGTTGCACATTGACGAGATAATTGGATTCCTTCTTGATACAACTCAATCGCTCTCTCTAAAGGAACATCGCCTTCTTCTAGCTGACGCACCACTTCTTCCAGCCGTTGCATTGCTTCTTCAAATAAAAGCTCTGTTTCCTGCGCTGCTTTTTTACGAGCCATGGTTCTCTTCCTTTCGCTCTATGTCTGTTACCGTTGTCATGATCTTCCCATCTTGATATCGTATCATGAGCTGATCTCCCACTTCAATTCCTTCAACAGATTTGATTAATGCATCATCTTTATAGGATAGGCTAAAGCCACGTTGCATAACCCTTAACGGACTCAAGGCATCCAAATGCTGGACCAAAGACAGCCATGCTTGCCTTGATCGTTCCGTTTTTTGTTTCATATACTGTGTTAATTGGCTCTCCATTCGGTTGACTTGGTCTCGTCTTTCTGCCACCTGTCGCTCCAATCGAATTTGTTTTAGCCGTTTTTTCACATGGCTGACTTGCTCACGTTTACGGACTACTTTCATTTTCACCATAGCACTAAGACGTAGTGTTACTTCGTCAATTCGCTGTCGTCGCTCTTCTACTCGGCGCAACGGATTTTTTAGCCCATACGATTGCTGTAATCGTTGTAAATGGGTGCGCTTCTCTTGAAGCTGCGTTTGGAGAGCACGAGCCAGTCGATGATCTAGCTGTTTAATTCTCTCCAGCCACTCCAAATAATGAGGTACGGCTAACTCGGCTGCCGCCGTCGGTGTGGCCGCTCGGATATCAGCAACAAAGTCTGCAATTGTATAATCTGTCTCATGGCCAACTGCTGAGATTACTGGTACTTGAGAAGCTACGATAGCTCTGGCAACGGCCTCGTCATTAAATGCCCAAAGCTCTTCAATTGAACCCCCTCCTCGACCCACGATCATAACATCCACTTGATACTGATTAATGTGTCTGATGGCACGGATGATAGAAGCAGGGGCCTCAACACCTTGTACAATTGCTGGAGCAAGCATAATTTCTGCTTGAGGGTACCTGCGCTTAATTGTAGTAATAATATCTCGTATCGCTGCTCCTGTAGGTGAAGTAACCACTCCGATTGTTTTCGGAAACCTCGGTAAAGCCCGCTTTCTTTCAGAAGCAAACAGACCTTCCTGCTGCAGTTTTTCTTTTAATTGTTCAAAAGCAAGGAACAAAGCTCCTATCCCATCGGGTTGTAATTCTCTTGCATATAATTGATATGCTCCGTCCCTTTCAAATACAGAAATGGAACCACGCACAATTGCTTTGGTTCCATTCTTCGGTATAAATGTAAGGAAACGGTTATAGCTAGCAAACATCACGATTTTAAGCCGTGAATCCTTGTCTTTTAACGTGAAGTACATATGACCGCTGTGATGATGCGTAAAGTTGGATATCTCTCCACGAACCCAAACATCAGCTAGTCTAAGATCTCCCTCCATCATACGCTTCACATAGCGGTTTAACTCCGCGACAGACATGACCCCTGCTGGCTTCATAAACGATCCCTTCCTCTATCTACAATTATACAGTCAGTTTACGCCTTGCTGAGATGACCGTATTCTGCATGAGCATTGTAATTGTCATTGGACCAACGCCACCTGGAACTGGAGTGATATGACTCGCTACTTCCTTCACTTCATCAAACAAAACATCTCCAGTCAGCTTGCCATCTAGGCGATTCATTCCAACATCAATGACAATAGCGCCATCCTTTACATGCTCTTTCTTGATTAAGTGAGCGATTCCTACTGCAACCACCAATATGTCTGCCTGACGAGTATGTTCCTCTAGGTTTTTAGTACGAGAATGACACATAGTAACCGTAGCATTTTCATGTAACAGTAATAATGAAACGGGTTTCCCTACAATATTACTGCGGCCGACTACTACAGCATGCTTACCCTCCATACTAATTCCTGTACTTTTAATCAGCTCAATCACACCATGTGGCGTGCAAGGAAGAAACGTCTCTTTGCCAATACTTAAGTTCCCAACGCTGATCGGATGAAAGCCATCTACATCCTTTTCCGGGGAAATCGTATCAATAATTGCTTCCTCGTTCATATGCTTTGGTAAAGGTAATTGTACCAAAATCCCATGAATGTTCGGATCTTGATTTAATTCCTTTACTAAATCCACTACTTCCTGTTGTGTTACATTACTTTCAAGACGAAATGACTTAGAGTAAATCCCCGTTTCTTCACACGCTTTGATTTTACCGTTCACATACGTTTGAGAAGCAGGATCATCACCAACTAAAACAACAGCCAAACCAGGTTGAATCCCTTTATCAACTAGTTCTGCCACCTCTTGTTTGATTCGTTCACGATATGATTTTGCAAACTCTTTACCATTGATTACTTGGGCTGTCATATTTGTCACTCCTCCATATTCGTTCATCTGTATACAGTAAGTGTAGCGGAAAGAGGATACAGGTGTAAAGACGAATTTTTTTAACAAAAAAACTTTTAATGTTCGCCTTTAGCTTTCATCCACCCTAGCATAGCCACACCATAGGCATTATCACCTGTATAAGCAGGGTCACAGAAAAAGAGTTTGCCCTTAACCGCTGGATGTTCGAGTCGCTTAATCAAGCGTTCACGTATGTATAGGTTGGCAGCCACACCACCTACAATCAGAACTTCTCGACCGTGGCCAGCCTCCATCGCATTGCGCAAGGCTTTTTCTAAACTGTTAGCCACGCACTGCTCCGTTGCACGTGCAATCTGAGCTGGAGTTGCCAGTTTCTCTTTAATTGCTCGTAATAAAGCATTTTCTGGACCAGAGAAGCTAAAGGTAAGTCCTTTTACAGAAGAGGATACCCTGAACTCCTCTAGTGAGGTCTCTTCGCGATCTACTTCTTTTGCCAGTTCCTCCAGATAAGGGCCTGCAGGAAAAGGCAGTTTCAATGCTACTCCAATGCGATCTACCAGTTGTCCCGCATGCAGATCGATCGTTCCTCCAATGATATCTATCTGGTAGCCTGTTTCAATCCGTTGGCACGAAAGAATTTCACTGGTTCCTCCAGATAAATGGACAGCTAAAAATCGATCATTAGCTGGTCGGTCAATAGCAGTAAACTCGCCTGCCGCGATGTGACCTTCCTGATGCGTTGTCAGATAAAGAGGGACACGCAAAAATAAAGAAAGTGATTTACCTAGACCTTCACCCACTTTAAAAACAGGCATGTAGGACCCGTCTTTAGGACGAGGTTTTTCACTCACACATATCCCCTTTACTTGATACTCTTGTAATTTTAGTTGATCACAAAGTTCAGGAAGGTTCATCACATGCTGAAAGACGGCTTCCGATTGTTGCAAACCCCGTTCTCCCTCTTTCACACGCAAGAGTTTTTTGGCTTCTGCGACAATCTCACCGTCTTCTGTAGCAAGGCAAAGCGATGTCCGATAATTGCTGGTGTCAATTCCTACCATCACGTTTTTCATTCGCTTCACCTATCATTTATTCTTGAGTTTCTACTCTTTCATTGCTTTGCAGATAATTAGACAGCACGCCATTCACAAAACGATAAGACTGATTGTCGCTAAACAGCTTCGCTAGCTCAATCGCTTCATTCACTATTACGCGGGCAGGTACTCCCTCTTCAAACATCAATTCAAAAAAGGCAAGGCGTAAAATCGCTCGATCTACATTTGCAATACGATCCAATTGCCACCCACGCAGATATTGTTTTACTGCTTCATCAATGGAATCTAAATTATTTAATGTGCCTTCTACCAGGTACAAAAGGTATTTATTATCTTGTGAGCTGTCTTCCATTACCATCTGTAAAGCATGGTGTAGCTCAACCTCAGCCATGTCGATTTGAAAAAGGATTTGAACCGCTTTTTCGCGTGCAATTCTGCGTTTCATGTACTTAGTCACCTACTATTTAAATTTGCCAGGTAAAATCCGATCGAGAATTTCTCGCAGGTCTTCTTTTCGATCCAGTTTTTGTCCGATAAAGTAGCCTGTCCCAATAAACACGATGAAAACCAGCGTGTTCCAGAAGCCTACTATCAAATAAATGATACCAAAAAGAAAACCAGCCAGAACTCCTAACAGTTTCCCCTTATGTTCCCATAATAACTCCCAAAGCATCCTATTCACCCTCTAATCCAACTTTCTGTTTCGAACGGCGACATTATTTTCCTTTGAGACGACTTCCGTTACCACAACAGTCACCTCTGCGATGTCAACGCCAGCGATGCTTTCCACTTGCTGTTTTACTTCGGTTTGCAACGTTTGCGTCATTTCAGGAATTGGGGATTCACCATCTACAGTGATTTTCAAAATGATCGCATTCCCGTTTTCCATTGAGCGAATTGTGGTGGTAAGATCGCGAACACCACGAACCTTTCGCCCTGCGCGTTCTGCAATCGCTTTGATTGTTGCAAAGCTGATATTTACCATTCCATTCTCATTGCGTTGGTAAATCCCTTTTTCTTCTCGTACCCTTCGCTGTGGAAACGCACTGAAAATAAACCGAACACTAATCACCAAGAAGATGACAGCTACAATTAGATAGGGAATGTTAATCATATCCGCATTATACAATTCACGAAGCACCGCTTCTACATAGTACGGCTGAATTAGACGAGTAATGACACCAATCGCAATAATTGAGCCCGCAGTGAGCGCAATACTGTAAATTGTTAGGATAAACCGGTCAAAAAGATTCATGCGCGCCTCTCCTTTGTAGGAAACATCAACCAGCAAAGAACTCTGATCAGCATGCTCGACCAGTAGGAAAAATGCCCCCTAAGCTGGGGGCACTCCTAATAAGGTTTATCGAACCCGCTGATATTCTTCCGTTTGTGTAGCAGGTGGAGTTGCTGCTGGTTGTACTTTTTCCTCGGATTTTAATTCAACATCGATGATATGTACATTTACTTCCACCACTGATAGCCCAGTCATCGCTTCAATCGCGTTCCGCACGCTATCTTGAATGTTTCGAGCTACCTCAGGAATTCGATGGCCGTATTTTACGATAATGGAAACGTCAACTGCTGCTTCTTTGGAGCCTACTTCTACACGTACTCCTCGGGCTGCGTTTTTTTTCCCTAACTTTTCAACGAAATCTCCAACCAATCCACCGCTCATATGGGCAACTCCCTCAACTTCAGCAGATGCCATACCAGCAATAACTTCCAAGACTTCGGGAGCGATCTGGATTTTTCCAAGCTCTGATTTTGTCTCTTCTGCATCTATGAATTCCACGCTTCGCACCTCCCTTTTCAATTACACCTCATTATAACAGCGGGGTGTGATTTTTTGCAAACATCCTAGAGATCATTCAAATGAAGATCGTATGTCTCTAAAAATTTTGTATCAAATTGTCCACTGATAAAAACTTCATGCTCTAATAATTTTAAGTGGAAAGGAATTGTCGTATGAACGCCTTCGATCATTAATTCCTGCAAAGCGCGCTTCATGCGCTCGATAGCTTCCTCACGCGTTTTTCCCCAAACGATTACCTTTGCAATCATGGAATCATAGTAAGGCGGAATCGTATATCCAGGGTATGCAGCGCTATCAATCCGAACACCAAACCCACCCGGCGCTAGGTAGCCCTCAATTTTACCCGGTGATGGCATAAAGTTCTTTGCCGGATTTTCAGCATTGATACGGCACTCAATGGACCAGCCATTCAAGACAATATCGTCTTGTGTAAAGGACAAATGGTTGCCATATGCAACACTGATTTGCTCTTTAATAAGGTCTATCCCTGTAATCATTTCAGTTACCGGATGCTCTACTTGTATACGAGTATTCATTTCCATGAAGTAGAATTGGCCGTGTTTGTCCAATAGGAATTCTACCGTACCTGCACCATGATAATTTACAGCTTGAGCGGCAGCTACAGCAGCCTCTCCCATCTGTTTGCGCAGCTCTTGACTTAGCGCTGGAGATGGAGCTTCTTCGACTAATTTTTGGTGGCGTCGTTGAATGGAGCAGTCACGTTCTCCAAGGTAAACCACATTACCATGCTTATCGCCCATGATTTGAATCTCTACGTGACGAGGACCTTCAACGAATTTTTCTAAATAAACGCCAGCATTTCCAAATGCGGTTTTTGCTTCATTTTGTGCTTGACGAATTGCTTTCTCTAAATCCTCTTCATCTACAGCTACTCGCATGCCTCGACCGCCGCCGCCTGCCGTAGCCTTGACCATAACAGGATATCCAATCTCTTTTGCCGTATCCAAAGCTTCAGCAATGCTTTCGATCAGCCCGTCCGTACCAGGTACAGTAGGAACCCCTGCACGCTTCATGGTATCTTTAGCTGTGGATTTATCTCCCATACCAGTTATTGCTTCTGGATCTGGTCCGATAAAAGTGATGTTACAAGCCGAGCAAATCTCAGCAAAGTCAGCATTCTCTGCTAAAAATCCATATCCTGGATGAATCGCATCTGCTCCCACTTTGGTCGCAACGCTCATGATACTTGCCATATTTAAATAGCTGTCTTTCGAAGCAGTAGGTCCTATACAGTAAGCCTCATCCGTGAGCTTTACATGCAAGGCTTCTCGATCTGCCTCAGAGTATACAGCAACCGTTTGGATACCTAATTCGCGGCATGCACGGATAACGCGCACGGCAATTTCACCGCGGTTGGCAATGAGAATCTTTTGAAACATCGCGTTTCTCCTCCAATTATTGTGCCTTTACCAAGAATAAAGGTTGACCGTATTCTACTAGTTGTCCATCTTCTGCTAGGACTTTAACGATTTCGCCAGTCACTTCTGCTTCGATTTCATTGAATAATTTCATTGCTTCTACAATACATACAACCTTATTTGGCGTAACTCGATCACCCGGATTTACATAGACTGGTGCTCCTGGTTCTGGAGATGTGTAGAATGTCCCTACCATTGGTGAAACAATTTTATGCAAATTAGCCTCATTTTCTACTGGTGGAGCCGCAACAGCTGGTGCTGCCGTAGCTTGTTGTGGTGCAACAGCAGCTTCCATTTTCGGTGTGTGTTGCTCGGCTGGAGCTGATGTATAAGCAACAGGCTCAGAGCGTACAACAACTTGTTGAGCTGCTTCTACTCCGCCGCTTTTTTTAATAGAGAGCTTAGAGCCATCCGCCTCAAGCTCAAATTCTTTAATGGAGGATTGGTCCAGCAATTTGATAATTTCACGGATCTCATGCAGTTTAAACACTACCTAGCACCCCTTTGTTCATTCAATAATTTAGCTCTTTTGTCGATTAGAATGACGATTATGATTGCATGTTATGAGCTGGTCATAAAATTTATGGTAACTTTTTGTCACGCGAACGTCAAGAAAGGATTTCTTTCTCATTCTTAACTAAATTCGAGAAAGAAATCCTTTTTTCCCCCTTAGGGTTGAAAACTAACTGTAATATTTTTACCTGGAACATTTAAATGTTGTTTGGCAAGAGCAATCAATTTAATTGCTTCCTTCGAATCGACCTTTTCCTTCTGCACAATAATGCTGACGCTGTCCTTTTGGGTATTTACTACGCAATCCTTATAGCCCTTTGTTTTGATTAGCTCTTCTAACGCTAGTGTTTGTTGCTCAAGCGTGGATAACTCCTCTAAACGTGCATTTGCTTCTGCTATCGCTTGGGGAGTCGAATTGGAGTTGGTCATAATAGCTGTTTGCTCATCCTTTTGTAATTGGGTCATCGCTTCTCGTTTCAGCTTATATCCTTGGAAAACATCGGCTGCTTCTGGTGCGGGCAATGTCGTCGTATCGGGTACTGTGGCTGTATCTGGAGTTTTATTGGCGGCTTTTTGATTCGCCTTCTCAGCATCTTTGCCAGAAGACTGTGCTGTAGCTTTATCTACTGCACCTTTGCTTTCAACAGCTTTTGCATCTGGCATTGGCTGGTCTAATTGCTTGGTATCTACTTCAATTCCTGTGATCGATTGATTTTCCTTTTGTGCTTCTTTATGATCAGTGGTTGCCGGCACCTGATCGTTTGGACCTTTAACCATATAATATCCGGACAGCACGACCATTACCGCAAGCATTGTTAACAACCAGACTGTTTGTTTACGTAAAATCATTTGAAATCCCTCCTACTATTTTTTGGGCAAAATAGAAATTTTATAAGCAGGTACTTCTAATGTTTTCTGCACGGCTTCTGTAATCCAAGCTTTCACCTGAATGTTTTCGGCTCCTTTTGCTACAACCAGCACTCCTCTCACTTTAGGTTTTAAGGTTTTCACTACGACAGGCTGTTCTTGTTTGGAACCATTCATGATTACTACCTGTTCGTTGCGGGATTGGTCACTTTGAGCGCGAGTCGCTTTTTCTTTGTCGGTTTCGTTTGTAGTGGCTTGTCGTTGTTCTCGATTTTTCTCTACCACCACTTCTGGAGTCGAATCGAGATTCACCATCACTTCTACAGAGCCCACTCCTGTTACCTTTTCTAAAATATCCTTGAGCTGGGTCTCAAAACGATTCTCGTATTCTCGAATTAAATCGCCACCTGTTGCATGAGAAGAGAAAGCGGGAGCGCTTTTAACCGGATCATCAGGAGGCTGTACAGAACTATAGGTACCTTCTTGCTCTCGTGCTATATCTGGAGTGAACGACAAAAAATCTGTAAAGATCATGAATGCCGCGCCTAAGCAAAGCAGGATAATAAAATAATGTAGCGGCTTCATCTTTTTTGGCTCATCCTTGGATTGAATCAGTTTCTTTAATGAATTCAGCATAATGGGTCCCCCCTTTCAGATACCGCCCAATCAGCGCTTTTCCGCTTCCTGTTTGGGAGCAATTATTTGGACCTGCTTTATTTCCACACCGCATTCCTTGGCTAGATACGCCGCAATCTCTCCATGAAGCGGGTCTTGTTTTGCCACCGAAGCAGAAGCTACTACGGCTTCATCCTTTCTCTCACTTCTCTCTTGTTGATTATTTAGATTTATCTCTACAGATTGGATCGGCTTAATTTTTTCAATAGGTGGATTTATCCCTTCCTTCCGTTCTTGCCGGGCTTTATTTGTAGGAGGTTGATCTGGCCCAATCGTTGCCGTGATTTCTTTTATTGCTTGTTCCCTGGTGCCATGCGATGCAAACCGAATCGCTACATCTGAGAGCGTCACCCCAAAAGTCAGCTTTACCTTTTCAGCAAGCAGATTGCTTAATTGCGAGGAGACATATTGGTTCATTTGATCATCTTTGGCTTGAATTAATTTCTGGGTTAATTGCTCCCACTGTGACTGTTTCTCTTGCTTTTTCTTGTTCTGCTCGTTTTGGTAAATGCCAATTTTTGTGGCTATTTCATCTGGAGTAATTTGAAATATAGAGAAGACTGGCGACATGATCGTTAGCAAAATAATAAGCCCCATCACCATTTTCACGTATTGCTGTATTTTCGTATTGGGCAGAATAAGATCCAGAAAGGCGGCTAACAACACTAGCAGAACAACCTTTCGCAACCAGAGATTCAACCATTCCATTTCATTTCACCTACCGAACCATCAAGGATATGTTTCCAGCTGCAATAATGATGGTAATGGCTAAAAAGAACATCAATCCAACTGTGGCTAGGGCTGCAAAAACATACAGCAGACTTTTACCGATAGTACCTAGTGCTTTGATAATCGGGCTATTTCCCAACGGTTGCAGTATCGCTGAGGAAAAATTATAGATAAGGGCCAATATCAGAATTTTCATAGCTGGAAAAGCACATAAGAGGAGCAGAATGATCACACCAGCCAGTCCCACTGCATTTTTAACAAGAACAGAAGCACTTACGACGGTATCTGCTGCATCCGTGAACATTCGCCCAACCACAGGTACAAAATTACCTGTGATATACTTTGCTGTGCGAATCGTGACCCCATCTGCCATTGCTGTGGTAGCTCCCTGAATGCTCAAGATGGCAAGAAAGATTGTTAAAAAGGAACCCATCACTCCCATAGCTACATTTCGAAGCAAGATCGCGAGCTGTGTTACTTTATATCTTTCTGAAAATAGACTCACAATAGACAGCATGGCTGAGAGAAATAAAAGCGGAAAAATGATCGTGGAAATGAGAAACCCGCTTATATTGATCATGAAGACAATAATAGGATGGAACATAGCTGCTGAGGCCATGTTACCCATGGAAGCAAGCAAGGCAAGTACAAGCGGTATCATGGCAAGCATAAAGTCTGACATCCCTTGAATGGCACCCTTGGCATAGGTAATCGCCACATGAAAGCTATTCATCGCAAGCACCATCAGAACCAGATAAGCAATAGCGTAAGCTACGACGGATACTGTATTTTTTTCAAAAGCATTTTGCATGGATTCTAGTAGCATCGCGAATACCGTAATGATGATGATCGAGCTGAGTAGCTTCCCATTCATCAGAATTTCATGAAAGAAGAATTTTAAAATACCTTTAAGCATCCCTGATGGTGACAAACTGCCATCCTCCATCAGCAATTGCATGAAGCCTTTTTGTTTCAGATCTGGCAGGTACCCCTCATACTGATCCAATGTCTTTTTCCAAAAGGTCTCAATTTGTTGTAGATTTAAATGCTCCGTCTGCTGCTTGACCATTTTTTCCACTGGAGAAAAATTCTCGGGATTTGATGATGCTGCGATGGCACCATTTGCAAAGAATAGCAGAAGAAACAGGAGCAGGAGGGTACATCTGTGTGCCATCGTTCATCCTCACCTCCCTTTAAGCAGGCAGTAAATTGACGACTGTTTCAATAATGATTTGAATAATGGGAACAGCCATGACAAGAATAAGCACTTTGCCAGCTAATTCAATTTTGGAGGCGATTGCCCCTTGTCCAGCATCTCTTGTCACCTGCGCTCCAAATTCGGCAATGTAAGCAATCCCGATAATCTTTAGAATCGTGCTAAGAAACACAAGGTTGAGGTCTGCATGGACAGCTAACTTTTCCAAAACACGAATAACATCAGATATCTTGCCAATTAAAAAGGTAAAAATGATGACACCGCTTACGATAGCCAGCAAAAAGGCGAATAAGGGTTTTTGTTCTTTGATAACAAGGGCGAGAAGCGTTGCTACTAAGCCCAGACCGACAATTTGTACAATGTCCAACGGCTCCTCACCCCCTAATTAAAAAGGAAGACTCGTTTGACCTCGGTAAATAAATCACCTAGATAATGCGCTACCATAAACAACACAATGATAAATCCGACCAACGTCGCCCATTGAGCAATGTCTTCCTTTCCTGAGGCTTTTAGCACCGTCTGAATTATCGCAACGATAAATCCAACGCCGGCAATTTGAAACACTGGAGTCAAATCAAAGCCCACGCCCCACACCTCGCTCTTACATCATTAATATGACAATGAGAAGTCCGCCTAAAAATCCTAAATTTTTGTACATTTTTTCATACTTGAGCTGTTCTTCCTTGGCCTCTTCTTCTAAACCTCGTAAATGAAAGACTGTTAGTTGCAGATGTTTCTTTTGGTCCTCTCGATCAGAATTTCCCATCACATAGCCTAGGTTCTTTAAAATTTCCTTCTCCTCTTTTCGCAGCGCAGTTAAGCTCCACGTCTGCTCTAATGCGGTTTGCCAGACTATTTGAGTGGATTCGCCTGCTTTTGTCTGTAATAGCTCACTAGCCCGCTTGTACAGATTCCCAATGCTGTGGGTCACTCGAACAGAAATTTTTTCAAAGGCTAGCGAGAGGGGGGTGGCTCCATACACGATCTCCGTCTCTAGCATTTGCAAGGAGTGAAGCAAAGCTCTTAATTCTTTCACTCGGTCGCTATAACGCTTTCCAAGCTGGATACCAATCAGAGAGGCTGACACTAGCACTACGATGGCTGCTCCTATCTTAAGCATATGACCTTCTCCTTTTGAATCGATCGCAAGTGTTCATCGTATAGTCCATCAATTGTGCCGGCTCCGTGCTTGCGGCTAAGAATCACGTACCGTTTAAAGACTCTTTCCTTGATTAAACGAGAAATCGTAGGCCGCTTCGCGATATCTTCAAGCGAAATTCCGTGAGCGCTGCATAACACTCCCACCCCTGCATGCAACGCCTCCCATATCGCTTCGCTGTCCTCCTGTCTTCCGATTTCGTCCACCACAATCAGGTCAGGTGACATGGAACGAATCATCATCATCATTCCAATCGCTTTCGGACAAGCGTCCAACACATCGGTGCGCGGCCCTACGTCTCGTTGAGGAATTCCATTGTAGCATCCAGCTATTTCGGAGCGTTCGTCCACAATCCCTACTTTTTTGCTAGAAGACCACTCATTCCCGTAACTAATGCTTCTTGCCAAATCACGAAGTAATGTTGTTTTGCCACATTGAGGAGGCGAGATCACCAATGTTGATTGGAATTGCCCCTGATCAAATAAATAGGCTAGAATGTCCCTGGCAACTCCCTTTTTCTCGCGGGCAATCCTTATATTAAAACTGGTAATATCTCGAATTCCTTTAACATCTCCATGCTCTAACACAACCCTGCCGGCGATACCGATACGATGTCCTCCGACAACCGTAATGTAGCCACGTCTTAATTCTTCCTCCAGCGCATAAAGCGAGTGCTGACTAATCTGATTAAGCAATTTCACGCTAGAATCCTCACGAAACATCCACCCTTGGCGAAAATTGGCTGTTAGCTGACCTGTAGGTGTTACATAACTAGCCTGATGTCCGTAACGAATCTCGATCGGTAAGTTTTGTCTTAGTCGAATCTCTTCTACATGTTCTTGCACTTTTACAGGCAGAGCGGCTATCACGGCGCGAATCTCTGTCGGCAACAAAGACAAGATATGTTTCATAAAGTCTCCCCTTTGTCCACTCAGACTTATCTCATCCTATGCAGGAAGGGACAACATTTATGACTATCAAGCCAAGGAAAACTAGTACAACTTTTTCCATTACTAGAGTGACCTAATCTTATGCATGTAGAAATGAACTAGGAAGGGTTATGAACATCATGATGAGAGCGATTGGTTATTTCATAGGAATGATAGCCCTCAGGATCAACCTCTTCTTTCACCATTAAAACCTCTCTACATTGAGGACATTCTAATTCGTGGACATGTGAAACGGTCCCTTTCCTATCTGTATCGTGCAGCGCTTCGTAATAATACGCTTCGTCCGAGTCATCCAAATCGGAGAATCGCTCTCTGTAATTCATCGCTTCTTGATAGTCTTCGTATACCGTTTCATAAAATTCATCATCATCGTATAACAGGTACTCCAGATCGGTTAAATCTTCGTCTACAGCCTCAACATATTGTTCACATTCTTCTACACGTACATGGATCGTTCTCATTTCCGCTACCAAATCATCACAAAGCTGTACAAGTCTGTACAAGGCTTTTTCTTCCAACCCTGCTAGTTCTGGGTCCAGTCCCTCCAGTAATCCTTGTAAATAAGCCAAATGCTGTTCCACATGTTCCATAAGAATACCTCCTCACTTATGCTAGTGGGTAGTATTCCCCAGAACCATCAAGCACTATTTACTTTTTACGCCAATCAAAATGCAAGTTACCCCAATAAAAATCCATAGTATTTTCGCAAGAGATAATTTGTCAGAAATACCTACCATTCCAATCGTAGTTGTTGTGAGCAAGATTAAGGGACCAACCAACGCTAAGCCGGTATTATAGATCAATGCTTTTTCAACTTGGTTTACCTTAAGGATGAGCAAAGCTACAATAATTTCCAAACTGCCGGACAACAATCGTAGGGACGCCATCCCAATAATTGCCTTTTCCCACATGCACGTCTCTCCCTTCTCTTACCCACTCTATGCAACTTGTCCGCTGTTATGTCCTTTTCGCAATCAAAAATAGATAGGCTTATACCCCTTCGACCATGTAGACACAGACTGCATATGGTAAAACAAATGCCTATGGATTGGAGAGAGCTTACGAATGGAAAAAGAGACTGCGTTCTGGCCGACTCAATGGGTAGATCCATCCTGTACCCGAGAATGTAAGCCACGTCGTACCGGTATTACCATGGTAATAGACAAAGGATTAGGCTTGCACGCCATGAAAGACTTGCTACACACTGCTTCCTCCTACATTGATATTTATAAACTAGGCTTCGGAACCTCTGTTCTCTATCCTTTTTCTGTGCTAGAAGAAAAGCTAACATTAGCTCTCTCTCTAGATATTGCGGTTATGCCGGGCGGAACCTTTTTTGAAATAGCCTATACACAGGATGGGATTAAGACATATCTGGAACGTATTCGCGATGCTGGATTTAACGCAGTAGAAATTTCAGATGGAAGTTTGCCTATTTCCACTCAAGAAAGGCATGACGCGATTTCGATGGCTAGAGAAATGGGCTTTCGCGTATTTTCAGAATATGGTCAAAAGGCGAGTACCTTCCGTGCTGATCAGGAAATGCTCCTGTCAACACTCGTGGGAGACGTGAATGCTGGTGCCGACTATGTCATTGTGGAAGCACGTGAAAGCGGTAATGTGGGGATTTATAACAAACAAGGCGAAATTGATTCAGAATTCGTACGTCAAGTCATACAACAAGCCTCTACGCTAGCAACTAGGCTAATCTGGGAAGCTCCGCAGAAACCCCAACAGGTCGGCTTGCTAAAGACAATCGGACTTGACGCTAATCTAGGAAACATTGCTCCTGCAGACCTCTTATCTCTTGAAACCCTGCGTCGTGGGTTGCGTGGTGATACCGCCTATCAGGTATTAGAAGACAGGAGAAGATTGGTATGCGAATAGAGCTGGTCCCCACCGTTGAAGAAATACGAGTGGAACAGATCATACATCGAACCGTCATCGTTATTGATGTACTCCGCTCCACTAGCACGATTGTCAGCGCTCTGGCTCACGGTTGTCGGGGCGTTAGTGCTACTGAGACAATTAGGCAAGCACTGGCTCTACGAACATCTGAATCTGTTCTAGCTGGGGAACGCCACTGCAAAAAAATCACCTCGTTTGATGAAAATAATTCTCCTATTGCTATGAAAAAGGTAAATTGGGAACAGACTCCTCATCTAGTGTTAACCACTACAAATGGTACCCGTGCCATGCAAAAGGCCGAGAAGGCTGAGAATTTGTATATCGCTTCTTTTCTAAATGCATCAGCTTGTATAGCTCAAGCCCTTCAATTAAAGCGCGATATCACCTTGTATTGCTCTGGGACCCGAATGGAATTCGCTTTAGAGGATGGTCTGTGTGCTGGCTACTTAGCGGAGGAGGCGAAGCGTTTTCTCCCCTCCATCGAGGTATGTGATTTAGCGGAAGCAATGCGAGCGGCCTATCAGACATTTGCCCCTTCACTCTTACAAGTGATGATGAATAGCAAGACAGGAAAACGTCTACAGCAGCATCATTATCAGGAAGATATCGAAATGGCTAGTCAGCTCAATCTTTATAAAATCGTTCCTGTATGTAAGGAAAAATGCATACTCCCCCTGCTTGGCTCATAAGTTTGAGAGGAAGACACAGGACAGGGGTTCGATGAAGCATGCATGTCACAAGCGGTGAAATTATGTTGGTAGTACTCATCATTATTGGCCTGATTGGTCGTTCTCCTATCATTGCTACCGCAGCTAGCTTATTGTTGGTTCTAAAATTAACTTCGTTAGAACGCCTATTTCCGACTGTGGAGAGACGTGGTCTGGAATTGGGCCTTCTCTTTTTAACCGTATCCGTTCTCGTACCGTTTGCCAGTGAAAAGGTATCGCTTAAGGATGTAACTCCACTGTTTACCACCGTTGTCGGGATTATGGCATTGATAGGAGGTGTATTAGCTACCCATCTAAACGGAAAAGGGCTGGATATGCTGCGTGCTGACCCTCAGTTAATTGTAGGTTTAGTGATTGGTTCTATTATTGGGATTGTATTTTTTAGAGGAGTGCCTGTAGGTCCTTTAATGGCTGCTGGTATAACAGCTTTTTTCATGAAACTATTGGACTGGATAGGCAAAGCAATGTGAGGGTTAGGTATGACAAGAAGAAGGTAAAAATACACCCGCTTATCTAACATTGGTTCTTAGGAGCTCTGTTTGTCTCTTCTAAGCTTTCCAATGCTATAGGATCGGGTGTATTTTTGTATGTGATCAGCCCATTTTTCTATGAATTTATCGCACTTCTACTTTTCCTGTAATAGCGTTCAGATAAATATGTTTATCAGCATTCTCTTTCGCACTTAATGAAACGTAGATTAATTTTGGCTCTGACAATTTCTCTCTATCTACTCCCTTTAGGGTATATGCTAATTGCAGCGGCATAACTTTGAGGTATTCCTGTACAGCCTCCTTTACTGGTACGGCTTGACTCTTATCAGGCAGAACAATATTGTCCTTCCATTGTGTAAGATTTTCGAACCCATTAACCTTACCTGTAGACGGGTCAACGGATACTTCATAAGCCTGATCGGGATATTGTTCGATAACCGGTACACCGTCCTGACTCTTAAAGAATGAAAAATGCCAGTCACCTGAATTTACGGGGTTAGCCTCTTGCGGCTCCAGGATTCGGCTAATTTGTACCTCGGTAACCCCTGGATCTACGTATTTTTCCAGAGCAGCGACTGCTTCCTTTAAGGCGTCTTGTTGGGAAACGGTTATTTTCCCATCAACTCTCGGTATATTTATTTCCTCCACCTGACCTGTTTTGGCATTCACAACCACCTCAAGGCGCTTCTCATTTTTTGTTTGCCATTGGAATACATGCTGTTTTGCTCCAAACCTGGATTCCCCTTCCCTCTCACTAAATGGAAGGCCAGTTACCTTTACTCCAAAATGATCTGTCAATAGACGAGCCGCCTCTTCCTTTGTTTTGATCATCGGTGGTTTTGAGACTTTGAGTCTGATTGGCTCATGTGTCGTACGACGATCATAATCAATTCCATTATTCCCCAGACCATACTCTACTTTTCCAGTACCTGCATCTATATACCAGTTGAGTGAGCGAATTTCACCCATTTGTAGATGTGAAACGGTTGGAGTATAGTCAAGCAACGGGCGTTCTTCAATTACCTGATGTGTTTCTGGATCACGCTTGACTACTGAACGCTCGATGTAGCGTAGTTTCATATTTTGCGTTAATGCTTCTTCAGCTTTTTTCGGAGAAATTGCTTTAGACCGATCAGGCAAACTAGCTAGGTCGTACAAGCCTGTTGCTCTGGAGTAATAAGTGATACGTCCCCCTTTATCTACCACAACGGTAAGATTATCCTCTAGCACAGGCAATCCGTTGTAAAAGCGCATGTAGCTAGCTCGGTTCGTTGTTCCTGTCTCTTGATAATTGCTAAAATCGTCTCCTAGCATATGCTGCAAAAACCGATTCGCTTTTTCATTCATCAACGACTTTTGCGCCCATTCAACATTCTCATTTCGTGGGCTTTCCAGTCTGTAGCTTTTTAATAAATCACCTTTTCCCTCCGTACTGATCATTAGTGAATTACCGTCTTTATCAGCATTTGCTAATGAAAAATGGTATCCAGAGGACTCTACCTCTTTATTTGTCAAAGTTGCTTCGGTATGTAACTCAGGAATGGCTTCCTTCAGCTTGATAAGCATCGCTTGCTCTGATTTGTTAAGCTCCCCATAGGAAACAATTCTCCCGGAACCATCCACCCATACAGTCAGCTTAGCGAAAGGAACGGGTTCTCCTTTCTTCATTTGCTGATAGGAAATATTCATTCCTTTCACATCCAACTCCAGGTATCCATTTTGTGGTCGCTTTATCTCATTTATCGCAATCTGCTGATATTCTTCACTATGATCACCAAGCAGGGATTTCAAAAATAAATCCGCCTTTTCTTTAGCGATTTTTTCGGATGGAATTTGCTCAGTGGAATCTCCAGTAAACCACTTAAATACTTCTACACTCCCAGTTTCCCGGTTGATAGCCACCTTCGCAAGCTTACCGTCCTTTGCACGTAGCTGAACCTTAATTCTGTTATCCGCTGTTTCCCTAATGTCAACCTGATAGCTGCTTAAATCGGGGATTGCTTTTTGAAGGGACTGTAGGGCTTTCTCAACGATGGCATTCGTCTTTTTCTTTGTCAAAGCAGTTGCCGACTGGTTCAAAATCTCTTGTAATCCTGAAGGTGTTATTTTCCATACGGTTATCGCCAAAGCAAGGCAGGCTACTGCTGTGGCCACTGTATAAAGTCTGCGATGACGTTTTCGCACACTCTTGCCGACCTTTTCTTTAATCCTTTTTTCCAAATCAGCGGTAAAACGCACATCCTTACTTGCATTGCGGCTAACAGTCTGAACAGATTCACGAAACTCTTTTTCTACATCCATTCCAATCCCTCCTTTTCTAACAATGACTTAAAGCTCATTCGTGCCCGATGTAGCTTCGTACGAACGGCCTCTGCGGATATTTCAAGCACCTGTGCGATTTCCTTGACCGTAAAATCCTCATAGTAATGAAGCAAAATAATCTGCCGGTACTGAGGAGACAATGACATAACTCTCTCTGCCATTTCTGCCTTCGTCAGTTTGCCAATAACCGTCTCCTCTACTCGTTGTTCGGTTTGTTCGTACTTATTATGAATAACATCTTCTTTTTTGAAGGTAGAAAAAATTCGCCGAAAAGACCATGAACGCAAGTATTTTTTTGCTTCGTTAATAGCAATTCGATACAGCCACGTTTTTACATTACTTTCTCCTCGAAATGAATGCAGCCCACGAAAGGCCTTCAGAAATACCTCCTGAGTGATATCCTCCGCCATATTACGGTCTTTTACGATGAGATACACCAATTGAATAATTCTCTCTCCGTACTCAGCCATCAGGAATTCCAGGTATGCCTCTCTCGTCATAGCAAGATCCTGATCCACCTGCTTTATATCCTCATACACAATGAAATGCCTCCCCCTTTCGTTTTGTATGTCTATTTGATCCAGCTAAACGAAAAACATAACAGTTTCTTCTAAATTTATTTGAACAAGAGAAACAAATTGCTATAATTCATGATGGAAGTAACCATTTAAAGTCACAAAAATAGGAGAAAAGAATAATGAATCTTTTTAACAAATGGATAAATGAAGCAGACATAACTACGAAGGATAACCTTGTCCAGCTTTCTGCCCCTTCAAAATCTGACTTTTTTATCAATCCAGCTAATGGAGAACGGCAGTTAAACGCCCCTTTTCTCTATACAGATATTCAGGGGGATTTTGTTCTGCGTTCTAAAGTAAGCCATCAATTTCTGTCAACGTATGATGCAGCCGTTCTCATGGTCATGGAAAGCGAGACGATTTGGGCGAAGCTTTGTTTGGAATTAACGGACTACCATACATACTCGATTGTAAGTGTAGTAACTAATGGTGTATCTGATGATGCTAACGGACCATCTATTCCGAATAAAAGTGCATGGCTGCAAATGGCTAGAAAAGGGGATACCTTCGCCTTGCATTATTCCTTGGATGGGGAAACATTTCAAATGGTTAGATATTTCAGTTTACCAGTTAGCGATACCGTCAAAGTAGGGATCGTTTCTCAATCCCCAACAGGTGAAGGCTTAACCAGTGATTTTGCTTTTCTCCAGCTTGAACGAATGACATTACATGACATTCGAGCAGGGAAATAATAAAAAAACAAGCCCTAGATTCACTTCAGACTAGAGGCTTGTTTTCATGTATACCTTAATGACGCTAGCATCAGATAGCAAAAAAACTACCGAAAATCGGCAGTTTTTCTTTGCTATTCTGTGTAATTATTTTACTTATGCACGAGACACGTACGCTTGAGTACGAGTATCAATGATCAACTTGTCACCTTGGTTAACGAACAATGGTACGTTTACGATAAAGCCAGTTTCCAACGTTGCTTTTTTAGAAGCACCTGTAGCTGTATCACCTTTAATACCTGGTTCTGTTTCTGTAACTTCCAATTCAACTGTGTTTGGAAGCTGGATACCGATCGTCTCGCCATTATATTGCATGATTTGAACATTCATGTTTTCTTTAAGGAATTTCAACTCATGCTCAATTTGTTGTTTGGTAAAAGTGATTTGCTCATACGTTTCTGTATTCATGAACGTATAATCATCACCGCTTGCATACAGGTATTGCATTGTGCTTGATTCAATACGAGCAGGGTTTACTTTTTCTCCACCACGGAAGGTCATTTCCGTTACGTTACCATTGCGCAGGTTACGCAGTTTGGAACGAACGAATGCCGCACCTTTTCCTGGTTTTACGTGTTGGAATTCAAGTACTGAATAAATATTACCGTCAACTTCAATAGTTAAACCAGTGCGAAAATCGTTTACAGAAATCATGCTTTTCCTCCTAAATATAACTCAACCTTACATAGTATAATTTATACCGGCAAAATCAGCAACTCTTTTGGAGTTTTGTTCAGAATCTCGATTCCCTTTTCAGTTAATACCACATCATCTTCAATACGCACTCCACCAAGGCCCTCTACATAAATGCCCGGCTCAATTGTTATCACCATACCCGGCTCAAGTACCGTTTCTGAAAGCATCGAGACCGCAGGCGCCTCATGGACGTCCATTCCTAAGCCATGACCAGCAGCGTGACCGTAGTAATCCCCATATCCTGCTTCTTTAATGATATCACGCGTCAATGCATCTACTTCTTTACCGGTCATCCCAACCTTTACCCGATTCACACCTTCCAGCTCTGCCCGTAAAACAATCTCGTAGATTTCCTTCATTTTCGGGTCAGGTTCGCCAACAGCAAAGGTACGTGTCATGTCAGAGTGATAGCCCTTATAATGTGCTCCAAAATCAATCGTTACCATATCTCCCGCTTCAATTACTTTTTCACTAGCACGACCATGCGGTAAGGCCCCGCGTTTGCCTGAAGCTACAATAATGTCAAAGCCGGAGCCTTTTGCCCCGCGCTTACGCAGATAGTATTCCAGCTCACTGGCTACGTCTATTTCACGAATTCCCGGTTTAATCATTTTGATCACATGAGCAAAAGCAGCATCAGATAATTGGGCTGCCTGTCTCATAATAGCTATTTCCGCTTCGTCTTTGTACAAACGCAATTTCTCCACAAGACCCTTCGTAGCCACTAACTCTACATTGTCTAACGTCTGCTTCCAAGCTTCAAAAGTCGCATAGCTTGTATGTTCCGCCTCAAATCCAACCTTTGCTACCTTCATATCTTGGAGCACTTGTTTTATCGTCGGCAATGCTTGACGTTTATTATTTATGACTTCAAAACCTGTACATTCGTTCGTGGCTTGTTCGATATAGCGGAAATCTGTTACAAATTTAGCTTGGTCCAAAGATACGATTGCCCATCCTGTGGAACCACTAAAATTACTAATATACTGACGATTTACTTCGCTCTCAATAATGAGTGCATCTACATTTTGTTCCTTCAATACAGCTCTTAGTTTTTCCAAACGATGTGACATCATGATCTCTCCCATTCTGGTTGACTTCTATGTACTTCTGTTGTGCTGCAAATGGCGAACCATGGCCCGTAATGCCCATTCGTACCCATCGTTACCCAGCCCGACAATCTGTCCCAACGCTACAGGAGCAATGACAGACGTATGACGGAACTCTTCACGCTTGTGAACATTGGAGATGTGAACCTCGATCAGAGGCAATGACACACTGGCTACTGCGTCACGAATCGCATAGCTATAGTGAGTAAACGCCCCAGGGTTCATAATAATCCCATCGTATACATCTCGTGCATCATGAATAGCATCGATTAGTACACCTTCATGATTGGATTGAAGATGTCCAATTGAGACATGCAGTTCATTTGCTACCTCTTGCAAATGCGCTACAATATCTTCTAACGTATCCTGGCCGTAAATAGTAGGCTCACGTTTCCCTAGTGCATGTAAATTGGGTCCATTTAATACCAAGACAGAGATCATAGTTGGTCATCTCCCTTCCCCCTTAATCTCTGTCTATCTTACCATATTCTTTTCATTGCTACATTATTGGTCTCTTTCATTTTTGCTTGTTTCCTCGGTATCAAATCTTTCCGATACAATACTCATCCCAATAAACATCCCTAGTGACATAAACCAGAAAAATTCTGTACTCCAGACACCCCACCCCCAGCGATGCATCTGAAAAAAATACCCAAATAAATAAAAAAACGCAATTCCATACAATGCCCCAAGCCACCAATTGTACAGGTTTCCAAGAACAAAGCTATACACCAAGCATCCGACAAAAATAATAAGAAATAACATAACCACTCCTAAAGCTAGACCTGCGTAGGAATTCTCTCTAGCTTTGCCAAGGAATGGACGAGCAAAGACATAGACCCCATAAGGAGTAAATTGAAAGAAGTGCATAAAGATACGAAGAATACTCCAGATCAACGTTCCACATATCGAAATTTGTAAAATTGTCTTCGCCTCGATCGGTTTTGCCTTTATTTTTTTATCAGACGAGGATCGATTCTTGGGTTGCTGCTCTTCAGATTCCTCTGTTTTTAGCCGTTGTTGTTTCGAGATAGTTGCACTCACTTAAATCACCTCGGTACTAGTATGGCTATGTCTAGGAAAAACATGAAATAATTCATAGCGAAAAGCACCTTGGAACATTAGGTGGCAGAAGGATATAACTTTCGGTTACAATAGGAATAAGGATGGTGATTAAATTTGAAGCAGCAAAATGTGCCAGCATATGGCGGGCAGGCCGTAATAGAAGGCGTTATGTTTGGCGGTAGAAAAGTGACCGTAACCGCCATCCGCCGAAAGAATCAGGAGATTGAATTCTTTGAAGAGCCTAAAAAGACGATCGCATGGGTGAATAACCTGAAAAAAATTCCTTTTCTTCGCGGAATCGTTGGATTGATTGAGGCAAGTGCCAGCGGAGCTAAGCATCTGAACTTCGCTTCTGAACAATACAGCATGGAATCAGATGACGAGGCAGATAAAAGCTCTGGTCCATCTAAGATGACACTAATATTAGGCGTCGCCGTGGTAGGTGTACTTTCTTTTCTAGTTGGTAAAATTTTATTTACGGTTGTACCAGCCATACTTGCAGGCTTTCTATTTGGCAAATGGGTTCCGGCTGGTGTGTGGCAAAATTTAATTGAAGGCGGAATTAAATTCTTCCTGCTCATCGGCTATATTAGCTTGATTGCCCAGACACCATTGATCAAACGTCTATTTCAATATCACGGCGCTGAACATAAAGTGATTAATGCGTATGAGGCTGGGGTAGAATTAACAGTAAAGAACGTGCAAAGTTTTTCCACCCTGCACTACCGTTGTGGCAGTAGCTTTCTCATTTTTTCCATTATTGTCGGTGTGTTTGTATACTCCTTAGTTGATTACCATACAATGTGGGATCGTGTTGTTCAACGGATTATCTTGTTACCAGTGGTAATTGGCGTTTCGTATGAGGTTTTACAAGGAACCAATCTATTGCGAGATATTCCAGTTCTTCGTTTCTTGGGTTATCCCGGGCTCTGGTTGCAGCGCATCACGACAAGAGAACCTGATGATACGCAAGTAGAAGTAGCTATTGCCTCTTTTGAAAAAATGAGGGAACGGGATCAAGAATTTATGAAGAATCAAAAGCTTGCTACCACCGGTTAAGTAACCTATCTTAAAGAGGTGAAGCTAGTTGAAAAGAGGCTTTCTTTATCCGGTTTTTGGGGTAATCATGCTGTTGGCGGTTGTAGGATTTACAACCCAATTTTTACAGAACCCCGGTACAATGATCGCGTTAATTGCCTTTTCTGCTCTTCTGTTGTATCTTGCGCGTAATTTTTTGAAAACAGGCAAGTTCATGCCTCGGTTCACCAAAAAAACTCCTAAGGTCAGACCAATGAAACCAGGATTAAAGCGATCTGTAACTGCTAATCGTCGCCCCAATCCCTTTCAGGTTATTGAAGGCAGTAAAGGCAGTAAAAAAGACAAACGTGATAAAACGAAACAAAATAAGCCGAAGATGTATCAGTAACAGCTTTCAAACCAGAAAGCTGTTATTTTTTTCACTCCGATAAGCAGTAACGTACTTATTAAAATCCCACTTGTTTAAGAAGTCCTCCGCTGCCTTTTTCCCTGAATCAAATAACTCTTGTCGTTCGGCGGCGCTTAAATGGAAATCAATTGAGCTATAGCCCTTGGTAGGAATGAAAACCGTGCGAACAGCTTCTGCTTTTTTTACATGAAACCGATCATGGGCGTCCATCATAGTCATCAGCAACGCCTTGGATAGTCCGTATAAGCTTTTCACTGTTTGAGGACGAACGGGAACAGTCTCATCATTTAAACGAAAGCCAAAGGTCGGCCATAAGGGCCTTTCCTTAGAATCAAACAGCCACACGGGAAAATTACTCAATAGACCACCATCTACAATGATGTGAGGAATCTTATTTTTATATAAAAAATAAGGTTGGAAGAAATAAGGAATTGCACAGCTCATTCGAACTGCTTTTGCGATCGGGAAGGTTTCTGGCTTAATTTCAAAATCAGGCAGGTTATCTGGTAGGGTCAGCATGGTGCCAGCACTGATGTCAGAAGCGATGATACGCAATTTTTCTTTCGGCAAATCGCCAAAAGTACGAATTCCTTTTTTGAGTAACAATTGACTGACAAAACGTTCAATTTCGTCACTGGGATACAAGCCCTTTTGGACTATCAGGTTATAGCATGAGCCAAGATACGGAATTCTCGATAAGCCTTTTCTTTTTAAAAATTGCAAATAATTTAGCGTTTCGAATATCTCACGAAGCTCTTGATGACGATATCCGGCAGCCAACAGAGCGGCAACGATGGAACCTGCTGACGTGCCAGCAACGCTCTCCCACTGGTATCCATGCTGTTCCATCGCCGTAATCGCTCCAATCAAAGCTATCCCCTTCATGCCTCCCCCTTCAAAAACCGCATCTACTCGCATGTGCTCCCTCCATTCA
>NZ_LSSO01000025.1:0-2005 GCF_001645205.1 Brevibacillus sp. SKDU10
AATATATGGATTACACCATTAACATCCTGGACACGCCTGGACACGCCGATTTCGGTGGAGAAGTAGAGCGTATCATGAGCATGGTAGATGGTGTTTTGTTGATTGTTGATGCTTTTGAAGGCTGCATGCCACAAACTCGTTTCGTTTTACGTAAAGCATTAGAAGCAAATGTGACGCCGATCGTTGTTGTGAACAAGATCGACCGTGATAACGCTCGTCCACAAGAAGTTATCAATGAAGTCTATGATCTATTTATTGATCTAGATGCTACAGAAGAGCAATTGGACTTCCCAATCGTATATGCTTCTGGTATTAAAGGAATTGCTGGTAAAGAGCCAGATAACTTATCAGAAGACTTGAAACCATTATTTGATACAATTATTGAAGGCATTCCAGCTCCTGAAGCGAATGAAGAGGAGCCGCTACAATTCCAAGTAACGATGCTTGATTATAACGACTTCCTAGGCCGCATTGGTATTGGTCGCGTTTATCGTGGCGTTATCAATCTAAATGACCAAGTATCCGTTGTAAAGCGTGATGGCAGCATCAAGAGAATGCGTGTACAGAAGCTATTTGGTTTCCAAGGTCTGAACCGTGTGGAACAAAAAACAGCTCGTGCAGGTGATATTATTGCTGTTGCTGGTTTAGAGGATATTAACGTAGGGGAAACGGTTTGCAACGCTGATAAGCCAGATCCATTGCCATTATTGAAAATTGATGAGCCTACACTGCAAATGACCTTCTTGGTTAACAACAGTCCATTTGCTGGTAAAGAAGGAAAGCACGTTACCTCTCGTAAACTCCGCGATCGCTTAATGGCTGAGCTTGAAACAGATGTATCCTTGCGTGTTGAAGAATCTGATTCAGCAGATGCATTCATTGTTTCTGGACGCGGTGAATTGCACTTGTCTATCTTGGTTGAAAACATGCGTCGTGAAGGCTACGAGCTAGGAGTTTCCAAACCAGAAGTAATCATCCGTGAAATTGATGGTGTGAAAATGGAACCAACTGAGCGCCTTATCATTGATGTTCCAGAAGAGCACACGGGTCCTGTAATGGAAACATTGGGAGCTCGTAAAGCTGAAATGGTGAACATGATTAACAATGGTTTTGGACAAGTTCGCTTGGAATTCCTAATTCCTTCTCGCGGATTGATCGGTTATCGTACCGAGTTTATGACCATTACACGTGGTTACGGTATCCTGAATCACTCCTTTGATAGCTATCGCCCGGTTGTACCTGGTATCGTAGGTGGCCGCCGTGCAGGTGTATTGATTTCAAATGATACGGGTACTGCAAGCACATATGGCTTAATGTCAGTAGAAGATCGTGGCGTCATGTTTATCCACCCAGGTACTGATGTGTATGAGGGTATGATTGTTGGAGAACATAGCCGTGATAATGACTTGACTGTTAATGTCATCAAGGAAAAGCACGCTACCAACGTTCGTTCTGCTAACAAGGATGAAACAGTTAAAATGAAAACTCCGCGCATCTTATCGTTGGAAGAAGCACTTGAGTACTTAAACGATGACGAACTGTGTGAAGTAACACCTCAATCCGTTCGACTACGTAAAAAATACTTGAACAAGTCAGATCGTGAACGTTATAACAAAACAAGACGCTTTGAATAAAAAATTCGTCTTGCTAGGCGTACAAATAAATGAGGGAAATCAGCCGTTTTGGAAGCACTCCAAGGCGGCTTTTCTTTTGACTAGGCAAGCAAAGATTGCTACAGTAGACATGTTAGACATAAAGCTCATAGACAACAAAACCACGAGGTGAAATAGATTGAAAATTGGATGTCATATTAGTGTAGCAAAAGGATTAGAAAAGGCTGCTATGCAAGCCGTTCATCTGGGAGCAGAATCCTTTCAGGTGTTCACGAAGAACCCACGGGGACTTAAACCTAAAAAAATTGACCACAAAGATGCAAACAAAGGCGTAGAAATTATGACCAAGCATGGCATTACGCTGGTGTGCCATACGCCTTATATTACAAATC
>NZ_LSSO01000026.1:0-4230 GCF_001645205.1 Brevibacillus sp. SKDU10
AAGAAGATGTGAAAAAAGAGGAACCTAAGACGGACGACGCTTCTAAAGAAGATGTGAAAAAAGAGGAACCTAAGAAAGACTTGAATAAACTAGTTGCTGTTCGTGCAACAGCTGAGGGCCTAGGTATTCAAGTAACCTACGACAATAAAACAAGAAGCGTTACTTTGACTAAAGGAGATGCAAAACTTGTTTATGTCCTTGGGGCTTCTGAGGTAATCGCTAATGGTAAAACCTTAGAAACAAATTCCGACATTGTGAAAAACCGTCTATTCCTACCAGCTGGTCTTTTGGAGGAAACATTCGGGGTAACAATTAAATAATTCCATGCAATGAAAAAAGAGAAAGGAAATTCCTTTCTCTTTTTTTACTAAACGAAAACCGTCCCCTACTCTATACGAATAATTTTATCAAACATGGACTCCATCGCCTCAGTTGCCACTCGGAATGGCCCGTATTGTTTATGCTCCTGAGTAATCTGCCAAATTGCTTCATGAACATATTCGGGATAATCTGTAATTACCCCATCCACCCCCATTTTTAAGAAGGTGTAAATGGCATCATAGCTATTGGCAGTCCAGACATAAACAGCTTTATTCAACGATTTTGCTTCCTTCAATACAGACTTGTTCAGCATATATTCCTCCATTACGAAAAAATCACCTGGCAAGTCTTTTAAGCCTGTTCGATTAGCAAATAATACAAACCCTACCTGTAAATTTGGATTTGCTTTCTTGACGTTGTACACTACTGTATCATGCAAGGACTGGATAACGCATTCCGTTTCAAAGCTATTTTCTTTTATGATACGCAGCAGGTCCGTGATAACCTCCTGTTCCTGCTCATGTCCATGTAGTTTTACCTCAATATTTAATTTGATTTTGTTTTTCGCATATTTGATCACTTCATCTAATGTACTAATCTTTCCAGTATATCTTCCTTGGTTCAGTGTGACCTCTCTTAACTCCGCTAACGTCATGTCATAAACATGTTTATCTACACCTGCAAGCCGAGATAAATTAATATCATGTATAACGACAAGCTGCTTGTCTTTCGTCTGTAGAATATCAATCTCAGCATAGTCAGCATGTGCATCAATGGCTCCTTGTATGGCTTCCAGAGTATTTTCTACCCCTTTTTCCGTCGCACCCCGATGTGCCATAGTTATTGGTTTATGCTCGAAAGCTGGAAACACATACAAAAAGTTTACGACAGCTATAATAATCACACTGATGATAGCCGTGTAGCTAATAAGTAATTTGTACTTATGCCTTTTTACAAATGTAGGATGTTTATCTGGACAGACATGAGGATCATCCATTACGCGGATCTCTTCCTCACCAGCTTTACGAATATAAAACCAAGTCATAATAGACAGCATTAATGGTGTTAAAAAGATGGCAAAAATATAAATAAGATGCGTATATACTATCGCCCCTAAAGCAGCCAGATAGCCGTTGCTTGTTGATGTAGAAAGTCGGTACAATAGTTCAGAAACCCCATCTACAGATAAAAACAACAAGAAAAGCCCTGCAATGGTAAAAAGAGCTACCACCACAATACGCCCTAGATTTTTTTTTACAATTTCCCCACTTTTTTTAGCCGCTCGCCAAAAGCTTTTCTCCTCAAGAACTATAATTGGCAAAGCAAACATCCAACGAATGTTAATACAAAATACTATGAAAAGCACACCGATGTACAAATAAACGCCATATTCCATTTTAAATAATTCGCCTGTAATAAAATTAGGGATAGCTAATGTCGGAAGTAAGGTGCTACTAACCCCCAGCTTCATCAGAGGCCGTAGCAACAATAGATAGAGGGCAAAAACGGGCAACGAAAAAGTAAACAGGGCCTGCAATGGTGATAACGCTTTACGTAGCACAAAGCGTAAATGCACTTTCTGTTCCTTACCTGCGTAATAGATCAATAGGATTAACACAGCAAACTCGTAAAATATAATCAGAACAGAAAATATCATCAGCAACACACTGGCTAGAATTCCATACTCCGTGAGAAAAAAGTATAAGAGATCCTCATTTGCTGCATAGGTATAGCCACTCTGTTGGATTAAGTTTTTTAAAACTACTGATAAGAATGGAATCACAATTATGATCGTAAATAGACGATACATAATTTCAAATAATAAGATATTCCAGAAAGAATACTTTAACGTTTTCCACGCATATTTGAATAAATTCATCCCGTTTTCTCCTTATAACTCACCATCTTTATCTTTTATGATAAACCCTTTTGATTGGTCGATTCGTTATGAAATCACGTTTATAATTATAGGATAAAATTTATTTATAAGTAAAGTTTTACTAGAAATCACAACTGCTTTCATGAAAACTACATGATTTTCTTACTGTGACGGCTGTCTACACACATATAGAGCTAGTTTTCATAAATGTAGCGAGGTGCTTTTTTGAACAAAAAAGAGCGACCTGTTGTCGCTCCTTGATTAAAAATGACCTTCTTTAAAGAACCTTCTACGTTCACGTTTTAATTTGCGTTCCAGTTGCAATAAATGTGTGACACTTTTTATTCGGTAGCCTGGTAGCTTATTATAGATACCTGTAATTTCACGCAAGGGATTATCTGGGTAACGGAGTAAATGATAAATAATTTGAATTTCATCATCAGATAAATGCTTAATCTTGTGATAAGATTCGATTGCCTGATGATAAATACGCTTATCGTAATTATGCAAAAATAGCATACGACTTGCTATCTGAACCAGATCTACAATTTGCATATCAGGAGCTACAGTATCTAAATCAATTAAATAACAACTACCCGATTCCTTAATTAAAAAATTGTGACTAGCTACATCTCGATGAGCTAAGGTGCCATAATAATGGGCCAGCTTCATTTGCTGATTAATTGGCATTTGATTAACAACCTGTAAGACTTCCTGCCCATCTCTGTTAATCTCTTTAGCCATGCCTTGAATCATTAGCTCAAATCGATTTTGCGGACCGCGCGTAGCAATTCGTTTGGAGATTCGCTGAAATTGTTCCAGTCTCCTCTCCCATTTTTCTAAAAGAGGCGATTTGCTAATTTCCATTTCTGACATAAAAGGGAAAGTAGGAAAACCCTCTGCAGCTAGATGAAATCTTGCCAATGCGGTCACTGATTTTTTAATGTCCCCTACATTCGTATAAGTAGCATCTCTACCATTTATTTCTTTCATGACAGTGTAGAATCGGTCTCCAATCGGTTGCACTTTATGACCATAGGAGTTCGCTACGTATTTCACGGTATTATAAAAACCTTGTTCTCGTAGTACGTCAGCTAAATGCGTAACCCATAAGGCCTTCTCTTCTTCCGCATACCCTTTGACAATCCATGCCCCTCGATCGGTGCGAACAGAAAAAACGCTTCGTTGCGGTTTCATCCCTAATATTTGACAGCTAAACGCTTTTTCTAACGCTTTTATAAAGTTGGCATCCATTTATACTGTTTACCTTCAGCAAGATGTAAACGAGGATTCTTCATGACCTTTATCCCATTTAGGCCACATCTCTGGACGAGGTACATTAGGATTGGGAGGCATGTGTTGTACATGATGTCCATACATATCTGAAGATGAATGTGGGTAGGGTTGAACATGCGGGCAATGTTTGGACTCCGGATACGGCCTCATATGCGGATATGGCTGTGGCATTGGAGGTGCCGGGTAAGGTGGATAAGGATTGATCGGTTGATGGAATTCTGACTCTGAGTAAGGATAAGCGGTTTTATGTTCTAAAGTACACTCATCCTCCACCCATTTATAAGTATTGGATGTACTGCTTTCATGACATGAACTATCTGCTTCTCTTGGTCGATGATGTGGCTGTGGACTCGGCTCCATGCAACTACTTGTGCTAGAAGGACTCATGCTTGTTGTGTGATCTGGAATATGTGGACTAGAAGTAGTGGAGGAATATTCTGGACATCCTGGTTGACCATAAGGCGGGCAAGGTGCTACGGCTGGCGGATACATTGGAATGCCTGTTGGCGGCGGACATATTGGTGGTGGACATATCGGCGGTGGACATATCGGCGGTGGACATATTGGCATCGGACACATAGGTGGATATGGCATGGGCTGTACTGGAAACGGTCTTAGCATTGGCGGCTGTATAGGTGGACGTGGCTGTGGCCGCATTGGTGGATATGGTGCCGGTTTGGGCATTTCTTTCTTGGGTAGCAATGGTTTTGGTTGAGGTACCGGTCTTGGTGCTG
>NZ_LSSO01000027.1:0-15314 GCF_001645205.1 Brevibacillus sp. SKDU10
CTTGATCCACTTGTAACGAAATTTATTTTGCCAGAGCATATAGAAATGTTATGTCAGCTTCATGAGGATAAGAAAAGGATCGCTGAAGTGGATTTTTGTTACAGGATATCTGATCACGTGAGTATGACAATGCCCCTACGATTAGCAGGAGGAAAGAGACAAAAGAAGGTAGGGGGAGTAATTGCGGCTGCTTGGGGGTGGTAGATAAATTTGATTCAACGTTTAAATAAATCAAGTTAAAGAATGATAGGAATTTTTAGTGGATACCTGTATAAAATATGCGATAGAGAGGATATTAATAAGAGCATCAAAGGGATCTACTATACCGATGTAGTTGTTGATGCTAAAAGGATATCTTTAAAAACCTTGGGACAAACGCATGTAAAATACCGGGAAACATTCTTAGATAGTTCCACAAATGATTAAAATAGGAACATTTTTGTTAAAAACAGTATATCTGAACGAAAACGATGAAATATATCGAAGTTCATTTTACAAAATTAACAATTTCAAAATCCCTCTTGACACTCGTTATATGTTGTAACTATAATAGTTACATCGAGAGGGTGTCAGTGATGAAAATAAGCAGCAGATTTTCCATAGCGGTTCACATTCTTTCGTTGCTTTCTACAGCCAAGGATGCACACTGCACCTCGGAATGGATTGCTGGTAGCGTCGGAACGAATCCGGTTATCATTCGGAAAATACTCGGGCAGCTAAAGAAAGCGGGATTGGCGGGCGTTCGAGCTGGCAAAGGCGGTGCTTTTTTGCTTAAAGAGCTGGAAGAGGTTACGCTGCTGGATGTTTACCGAGCGGCGGAAGTCGTGGAGAAAGGTGAGCTTTTTCATCTCCATGAACAGCCGAATCCCGACTGTCCGGTCGGTGCGAACATTCAAGCCGTTCTGGAACTGATCGTAAGACGGGCCCAAAACGCCATGGAAGCGATCCTGGCTGACATAACGATGCATGAGTTACTTTCCGAACTTGCCGAACATATTAACATGAAAAAGTGAACCCATTTTTTTTTGGAGTTGTTGTAACTTAAATTGTTACAACTGCAAATCTCGAAATAAATGGAAAGGAGGTTCCCAGAATGAAAGTTGAAGTTTGGTCCGATTTTGCTTGTCCCTTCTGTTACATCGGCAAACAACGGATCGAAGCAGCGCTCGATAAATTTGCGCACAAAGACGATGTTGAGGTTGTTTTCCGAAGCTTCGAGCTTGATCCGAAAGCACAGAGAGACGTGGATTACGACGTGCATGACATGCTGGTCGCCAAGTACGGCATGAGCCGGGATCAAGCGATTGCGATGAACGAAAATCTTAGTAGTAAAGCGAAGGAAGTCGGGCTTACATTCCAATTTGACACCTTGATTCTGACGAACACATTCGATGCCCATAGGTTGGCGAAGTACGCATTCAAGCAAGGCAAAATGAACCCGATGGCGCAGGAACTGTTCCAGGCATACTTTACCGATTCCCGGCATTTGGGCGACCACGAAACGCTGGTTGAATTAGCGGTGAAGGTCGGGTTGAATCGCGATGAAGCGCTCAAGGTGCTTGCTGGCGATGATTATTCCGCCGACGTGCGCGCGGACGAGGAAGAAGCAAGCCGGCTTGGCGTCAGCGGAGTGCCGTTCTTCGTCATCGACCGCAAATACACTGTATCGGGGGCGCAGTCAACCGACATGTTTCTCAATGCTTTGCAGACGGCTTGGAAGGAATCGCAGTCGTTGAACGTGTTGGACGATACCGGAAGTGAATCTGAGTGAGAAGCTTGTGCTGACGGCGTTACGTTACAGTTTTGATAATCGTTATCAATATTAGGAAGAGGGAGATTTACCGATGTTTAGCAAGAAATCATTAATAGGAGTTATTTTGTTGCTTTGTTTCACGCTATTGCTGAGCGCATGCTCCAGCGAGCCAAGTAAGACGAATACTGCGAGCGAAGGAACTCAAAAACCGGCGGCTGAACTCAAGATTACGCCGTTCAACCCTGGAGAAAACGGCCTCTTCTCCGTTACATCGAACCTGATCGAAGGGCCGAGCGAGGTGCTGCTCGTCGATGCTCAGTTCGAAAAAAACAACGCTGAGCAACTGGTTAAGATGATCCGCGAAACCGGCAAGAAACTGACTACAGTTTATATCAGCCACAAGGATCCGGATTTCTACTTCGGCCTGTCGGCGATTCGTGAGGCGTTTCCTGACGTAAAGATCGTTGCCACCCCGGCTACTGTGGAAGGGATCAAGGCAACCATCAAGCTTAAGAGCGAATTCTGGGGTCCGATCATGAAAGAAAACGCCCCGACTGCGCTGATCGTCCCTGATGTCCTTGACGGGGATAAGCTAACGGTTGATGGCCAAACCGTGCAGGTGATTGGTCTCGACGGTTCTGATCCGTCTCACACAGTTCTTTGGGTTCCGTCGAAAAAGACTATCCTAGGTGGAGTGCCGATCTACGAGAACCTGCATGTCTGGATGGCAGATAACCAGACTCCAGAGAGCCGTGACCACTGGCGGGAGATTCTGGACCGGATTCTTGCCCTAAAGCCTGAACGAGTTATCCCGGGCCATTACATGAACAAGAGCTCTGAAGATGTATCCAACGTCAAGTTCACCCGTGACTACATTGTGGAATTTGAAGCTGCTGCAAAGCAGGCCAAGAACTCCGCTGAGCTGATTGCGGCGATGCAAAAGGCCCATCCGGACTTGAAGAACACAAGTGATCTGGAACTGAGCGCCCAGGTGATCAAGGGTGAGCGTTCTTGGCCATGATTTAACGCCGAAACCGCTAGTTAGATGCGGAGATGGTTAACTACTGTCTGCGGCTTATGAAGGCGCCCGGGTTTAGACCCGGGCGTTTTTATAATTACGATTCGCTGACGCGTATACGTCGATAATTTCTTATTGTAATCTATCATCAAACATTAATTGTATTTGAATACCAAACGGGTCTTCAATAATACCGTATGCTTTGCTAAACACATTTTTAGATAAAGGGACAATGATTTTCACTCTATCATCTGTAAGTAAGCTGTTATAAAAATGTTTAATTTCTTCCAAGTCAGCACTTTGCATACATAGTGAAGTGTTATTACCAACTGTATACTCTTCACTGATATTCATTGTATCTTCTGCTATCATTACTTTTGTTCTTCCGATTGATAAGACAGAGTGAGAAATATAATCCTTATTTTCATCAGTAAGCTGTATGGAGCTGTCACGTTTTGCCATATCTTGATAGGTAACAAGTAACAATTCCTCTGCGTTAAAATGGTTTTTGTAAAAATGAATAGCTTCTTTTGCTTTTCCGTTCATTGATAAGAAAATAGCTATTTCTAGTGTTGTACTCATGGTAACAATCCCCTTTTATAAAATGATTTTAGGTAGATATCTTATAAATTTAAATATTTACCTTGAGCTTATGATAAACTATAAAGGTATCAAAACATGACACCTTTATAAGGGGATTTAAATGAAGAAATCAGAAAGATTAAATGACATGATAAGATACTTAAACAATCGAGAGTTTTTTAATTTAAATGACCTAATGGATAAATACAAAATTTCAAAAAGTACAGCTATACGTGACATTCGTTCATTAGAACAATTAGGTATGCCAATTTTTTCAGAACATGGCAGAAATGGACGATATGGTATCCTAAAAAATAGATTGTTATCTCCCATTATTTTTACTATTGATGAAGTGTATGCTCTGTACTTTGCAATGGTGACATTAGAATCTTATCAATCAACACCATTTCATTTGAGTGTTAACAAACTGAATGAAAAGTTTGAAAACTGTCTTTCAAAAAATCAAACACAGCAGATTCACAAGATGAAAAAAGTCCTACAATTTGAAATATATCAGCATAACAATAGTAGTCGTTTTTTAGATAAAATTCTAAAAAGCATTCTTAATGAGAGTAACTGTAAGATCCAATATATAAAAAGCAATCAGAAAAAAAGTTACCATGTTCAATTTTTCAAAATTTCCGCTAAGTTTGGTCAATGGTATGCTACTGGAATAGAGGTAAATACGAATAAATATAGAGTTTTCAGATGCGATCGAATAACCTTTATAGAAGAAGAGGAAACCAAATCTCATTTTTCTATAGATGAACTCGTTAGTCGTTCATTAGAAATTTACCAATCTGAGATGAGTATTGACTTTGAAGTAGAGATAGTAGAACAAGCAAAAGATATTTTTTATAAAGAACATTATCCTTCTATGAAAATAGAAAATGGTAATAAAACAGTCATTAGGGGATTTTATAATCTAGGAGAAGAAGAGTTTATAGCTAACTATTTCATGAGATATGGTAATGCTGTTATATCAGTGAAGCCTGAATCATTAAAACAAATGATCCAAGATAGAATAGAGAAGCTCTTACATCACTATCAAAAATTGTAAAACAGCATGCAGACTGTAGGACATGCCGTTTCCTTTTGTTTGCGAACGATACGAAACTGAAAGTAGGAAATTATCTACTACCATCGATGTCGATGGACTAATGCTGAAGGCTCTCTTTGATTGAAGGTTAATATTCAGATGGATTTCCGTCTTATCCAATCGTAACTATAACGATTTAGAAAGGGTTTCTTATCTTGACATCACCGCTTTGGTTCATAGAAACATCACCAGACTGGGTACAGGTGACATTTATCTCTTATTTAGCAGATTCGATAAGTTTTAATTGATGAAGCTCTGTCATTAAAATCGTCGTGAATGTTGAATAGAAGTGAAATATTGCTTCTATTTTCAAGTATCTTGACATCACCATGGAAGTTTATGTGCTCATACAAAATGACAAGAGTTCTAGGTGCGATACGTACAGAAGAAGTATTATCTGAAAAATTCAAGTTTGCCATTGAATCACCTGAGTTTAAACTGAAATACCTACCAGTTCCGTTTATACCTTCAAAGAATTGGTTGACAGGATGCTGTACTTCTACATCATTATAAAACACCAGCATACCTCCATTATATTTTTATATAGACTTATAGTAAAAACGCCCTCAGTCTGGATACTGGGGGCACCTTTTTATTAGTTAACAGAGTCGAAAAGTTTTAATTGATGAAACCATGTCATTAAAATCTTCATGAATGTTGAAGAGACGAGATCGATTTCTTAAATTTTCAAGTATCTTTGTGCTACCTGTAAAATTTATGTGCTCATATAAAACCACAAGAGTTCTAGGTGCGACACGTACAGAAGAAATCCTGTCATTCCAACGATCCCCCACGTATGACAAACTATCTCCCGAATTCAAAGTGAAAGACGCACCGTTTCCGTCTATATGTTCAAAAAAACGATTGACACGTTGCTGAACTTCTAAATAATGATACGGGTTATCATAATGCGGATTATAATGATACGGATTATAAAACATGAACACCTCTCCAATACTTTTTTTTAATCCATACAATGTATGCCTAATTGCCATTTATGTGCATTGACCTAGGTCATTTTTGAAATACGAGGAAGGATGGGGAATAGGAGCTTTTTAGAGGCCAGAGTTAGCCAGATCAACTATTTTATCCGTTCTCTTATCTGATATATTCTTTTTCAACAAGGCCTTCGTGAATGAATAGATTTTAGAAATTTACAAGCAGTAGGTTCTCCGTAGATGAAGAATAAGGAAAGAACTTTAATAGCGGGATTCTAAATGAAAAAAGCTAGGAGAGCAAAATGAGAACCAATCATATGCTGTCAAGGAAATCTATTTATGCTTAAAACGAAGCTGTTTTGCGATGAGAGACTTATCATAATGAAAAAAGGGCCCACCTCTGGTGAACCCTTTTCCTCTGTGTCTCAATTATTTACTACCTACCATGCAGGCATTTTTTGTTCATAAGCCATAATTTTGTTTTCTTGTTGCAAAGTAATTCCAATATCATCCAAACCATGTAACAAGCAATATCGGCGATAAGGATCTACTTCGAAAGGATAGGAGAGACCCCTGTCATCCTCTACTACTTGATTTTCTAAATCAATGGTTAATGTATAACCTTCAGTAGCTTCCGTACGTGCAAACAATTCCTCTACCTGTTGTTCTGTTAATTTGATTGGCAAAATTCCATTTTTAAAGCAGTTATTATAAAAGATATCTGCAAAGGACGGTGCAATGATTACTCTAAATCCAAAATCTAACAACGCCCAAGGTGCATGCTCGCGTGAGGAGCCACAACCAAAGTTATTGCGTGCAAGAAGAATCGTTGCTCCTTCATAACGCGGCTGATGGAGGACAAATGAATCGATTCGCTCGCCATCAATCGTAAAGCGCCATTCATAAAACAAGAATTGACCAAAGCCTGTACGTTCAATGCGCTTTAAAAATTGTTTGGGGATAATAGCATCTGTATCAATATTGGCCCGATCGACGGGAGCAGCCAAACCAGTTACTTTTACAAATGGTTCCATGGATAGTGCCTCCTTTTACATGTAGGGATGAGCTTATGCTTTTCTACAACAAAATTACCTGTTACGTCTTGATTGACTTAACCATTGCAAGGGTAAGCTGTTTACTTGCAAAATTCGAAGTCCTAACGTATATTCACACGACAGAAGCAGTGTTTAGCCATTGACGGACATCAACGAATCTACCTGCGACTGCGGCGGCAACCGCCATTTCAGGACTTACAAGATGAGTTCGTCCATCTCGCCCTTGACGGCCTTCAAAGTTACGGTTAGAGGTGGAAGCGCAACGCTCACCTGGTGACAAAATATCTGGATTCATCGCAAGACACATGGAACAACCAGATTCCCGCCACTCAAAGCCAGCCTCAATGAAGATTTGATGTAATCCTTCTTGTTCAGCACGTTCCTTGACTGCTTGTGACCCTGGCACGACCATGGCATTAACCTTGGAGGATACCTTGCGACCTTTAGCTACTGCGGCGGCACGGCGCAAATCTTCTATCCGTCCGTTTGTACAGGAGCCAATAAACACACGATCAATAATGATGTCGGTCATGGGAGTACCTGCAACTAATCCCATATAAGCAAGGGCATCTCGTGCCGCCTTTTGTTCGGTTTGGCTCATAAATTCTTCAGGATGAGGGACGTTCCTAGTGATGCCGGTTCCCATACCGGGACTAGTTCCCCAGGTTACTTGTGGCTCAATCTCGCTTGCATGAAGCTCAATGTAAGCATCATATTCGGCACCTTCATCCGTCACCAACTCTTTCCATACAGCAACAGCTTGGTCAAATGCTTCTCCTTGGGGAACATGCCGGCGACCTTTTAAGTATGCGAAAGTAGTATCATCCGGAGCGATCAGACCTGCACGTGCTCCAGCCTCAATGGACATGTTGCAAACTGTCATCCGTTCTTCCATTGTCAATTGACGAATAGCTTCCCCTGTATATTCAATAACATAGCCTGTGGCAAAGTCAGTGCCGAATTTTGCGATAATAGCCAAAATTAAATCTTTCGCAGAGACACCTAGTGGCATTGGGCCTTTGACATGGACTTCCATTGTTTTTGGTTTTGCTTGCTGCAAGCATTGTGTTGCCAATACATGTTCAACCTCACTGGTTCCGATGCCAAAAGCAAGAGCGCCAAAAGCTCCATGTGTAGAGGTATGACTATCTCCACAAACAATTGTCTTACCCGGATGAGTTAACCCTAGTTCTGGTCCAATAACGTGGACAATTCCTTGATCTGGGCTGTCTAAATCTGCAAGTGGTACTTCGAAATCTCGACAGTTATTGGTTAAGGTCTCCATCTGTTTTAGTGAAATGGGGTCTTCTACAAGGTAGCGGTTCTTCGTAGGCACGTTGTGATCCATCGTTGCAAAAGTAAGATCGGGACGGCGTACCTTCCGATTAGCTAGGCGTAAACCTTCAAAAGCCTGTGGGGAGGTTACTTCATGTACTAAATGTAAATCGATATATAATAAGCTAGGTTTTCCCGGTTCTTCGTGAATGACGTGCTGATCCCAGATTTTTTCCAAAAGTGTGCGTGCTTTCATCGTATTTCCTCTCCTCTACATTGTAATCGCGTTCCTGCTTTTTTTTAGTTGTATCATGGATAAGTAAATAGCACAAAGATATAATGATTATAGAATGGATAGGAATTACCTATATGTATGGAAGGAAGCAAAGAATAGGTGGTGGAGACAGAGATGGAATTGCGACAAATAAGATATGTGTTGATGGTAGCACAAGAAAAAAGCTTTTCTCGTGCAGCGGAGAAGCTTCATTTAGCACAACCATCGCTTAGTCAACAAATTGCAAAATTAGAACGTGAGTGGGGCGTTCTGTTGTTTCAGCGATTGCCACAACGAGTCGAGTTAACTGATGCGGGCAATCGATTTCTACAATTAGCCACTGAACTCGTTGTGAAAGCAGATGCATTAGAACGTGAAATGCTTCAATTTGCAGAAGGGAACGCGGGGAGAATCGTAGTCGGTAGCCTTCCGATCACAGGGGCTTTTGTGTTGCCGGAAGCTTTTTCAGCCTTTACGAAACGCTATCCTCGCATCGAGGTTACTTTAATAGAAGATACATCCAGCAATCTGGAGCAAATGCTGGTGAATGGTAAGCTGGATATGAGCTTGCTAACAAGGCCGATACAACATCCAGCAATAGTAACAATGCCGGTATTACAGGAGGAAATATATTTATCCTTGCCACCTCAGCATCCACTTGCGGAGGAGCCGGTTGTTGATTTAAAGGCATTGGCAGATGAACCATTTATTCTGTTAAAAGAGGGGCAAGGATTTCGTACCATCTCCCTCTCATTGTGCGAGCAGGCGGGTTTTATGCCTAAAGTAGTGTTTGAAAGCTCCAACATTCAGACGGTGCAAGCTTTAGTAGCATCAGGAATGGGAGTTTCTTTTGCGCCTCATATGATTACTGGCTCAATGAACGGTAACGTCTGTCCCGCTTATGTGCATCTATCAACGCGCCCTAATCGAACCTTAGTAGTCGCATCCCATAAAGATAAGCATTTATCTGCTCCAATGCTAGCATTACGCGAAGAGATAGCCTTAGCCGGAAAGCAATACTCACTAAACCTGGTGTAGAGACAAAAAAGTGGCAGGTGTGTTACACTATCAACAAAACATCATGGAAAGGAAGGATACATACATGAAAGAGATTAAAACAGAAGAAGCATTCCAAGAAGCCATCCGTTCTTCCAAACCGGTTGTGGTTAAATTTTATACAACTTGGTGCCCTGACTGCTTTCGGATCGATCCGTTTATGCCGGAGTTAGAGGAAGCCTATAAAGAACAATTGGATATGATAGCAGTTAACCGTGATGACCTTCCTGAATTGTCTCAGCAGTTAGAGATCATGGGTATCCCTAGCTTTGTTACGTTCAAGAATGGCAAGGAAGTCATACGTTTTGTAAGCAAATTAGCTAAAAGTCGTGAAGAGATCGAGCAATTTTTAGAGCGTTCCGTGCAAATTAGCGCAGAACTTTAAAGCAATAACTCGCTCTTAAAAATGTAAGGACGTTATAGCTTTTGCAAACAATTTGAGCAGATTTTGCTGGAAATGCTCATAACTATAAGCAATGAGGGAAAACAGGAGTTCTTTCAAGGAGGGTTGAGCTTGCGAAGCAATGTATGCATCGCGCATCGGGGTTGGTCAGGAGTTGCTCCAGAAAATACTTTGGCGTCTATCCGAATGGCACTTGAACACCCAAACATAGATGGGATTGAATTTGATGTTCAGCTAACAAAGGACCAAATTCCTGTGGTTATTCACGACTATTCGTTGGAACGTACCACGAATGGAACTGGATGGGTTAAGGATCATACGTTTGCAGAGTTGCGTTCTCTCGATGCAGGCAGTTGGTTCAACAAGCAATTTGTCGGCGAGACGATCCCTTCCTTGGAAGAAGTGCTCATTGCCAATCGTGAGAAAAAATGGCTTAATATAGAGCTAAAGCAGATGGTGGCAAGCAAGGAGCAGGTGTTGGAAGAAAAAGTGATCCGTTTAATCGAACAGTATGATATGGAAGAACATGTGATCATTACATCATTTCAACATCAGAGCGTCTATCACGTAAAAAGATTGGCTCCACGATTGCAGGTGGGACCGTTGATTTATGGAATGCCACTTTTATTGCACGAACAAGCTCAGCATATCGGGGCCGACGTGTTATCGCTCGCGTATCCTTATCTAACCCAAGAGATTGTGGACCAAGCGAGGGATTGGGGATATCATATCATAGCTTGGACGGTAGATGATCCAGAACATATGCGACAGTTAGCTGAATTTGGATCGCATGTGCATATCTGCACCAATCATCCCGATAGATGGTTTTCAAAGAAAGGAAGTACGGCATGATTTCAATGAAAAGAGAGGGAGAGTGGCTTCTTGGCACGCTAGGTGAACAAGAGGCTGCTCTTTCTTTTGGAGACTTACTCCGAAAAAGATGGGGATTTCCGAAAAAAACAGCGCACCTTTTATTTCAAAACAAAGAGATTATGGTCAATGGCCAACCAGCAACCCAAGTCCAAAAAACAGAAAGCGGACAACATATTGCGATCCGCGTTTGTCAGGAAGAGGAACTGGGAGTAGAGCCAGTCAAGGGTTATTTACAAATTGCCTATGAAGACGATCATATCTTGATTGTTGATAAACCGGCGGGCTTGCTTTTACATCCTACCGAGCCTACTCACCATGAGACATTAGATCATTGGGTAGCCGGCTATTTTCAAGAACAGAACATAAAGAACAAGGTTCGACATATTCATCGTTTGGATCAAGATACATCTGGACTCGTGATGTATGCGAAACATCCGCTCGCAGGAGCTATGCTTGCTGAGAGATTGGAAAGACGAGATATTTCTCGCCAGTACATCGCTTTTGTGGAAGGAATCATGCAAGAAGAACAAGGTAAAATAGATGCGCCTATAGGAAAAGATCGTCATCATGCAACGAGAAGACGTGTTTCGCCTCAAGGTGACCGAGCTATTACGCATTTTCATGTGATTGAACGCTATCGTGATACGACACAAGTATCCTGTGGTCTTGATACAGGACGGACTCATCAGATTCGTGTTCATTTCGCTTATTTGGGATATCCATTGCTCGGGGATATTTTGTATGGTGCTAGAAAAAATCAAGCACTGCAAAATAGACAAGCATTACATGCAGCGAAACTTCATTTTATCCACCCATTTGGGGAGGAGCATGTGGAGGTCACAGCAAAGCTGCCACAGGATTTACAAGAGCTTAAGACTCGATTATAAAGCAATAAAAAGTCCTTTTAGGACAACCCCTAGAGAAAAAGCTGAAAGTCAGGAAACGAATGTCCGTATAATGAATACAATGCCTAGAGATCACATGAAAGGGCGATGGTATGAAAAAAACCATCATCGGTGTGCTAACCTGGCGATCAGGACGGACGTTTGCAGAACCTGGCTATTTTAAAAAGCTATTCCAAGCATCAAAGCGATTGGGAGTAATTCTGTACCTGTTTTCCCCTCAAGATGTAGATGAAAAAGCGAAGCTAGTGCAAGGATTTATTTGGTCCCGTGACAAAGGGTGGCTTTCTAAACGCTTTCCGTGGCCGGATGTAGTGATTGATCGCTTTCGATATCGATCTGATCAAGCTTTCAAAAAATATCTAGATTTTCGTAAGCGAAATCATATGCATTATGCAAATAATCGACTCGCTAACAAATGGAAGGTACACCAGGTTTTGTCCGCAGAGCCTTCTATGGTAAAGTGGCTACCAGAAACCTATTTGTATACAGAAGAGAGAATAGCAAAATTGCTAGGAAGCTATTCTCTTGTGTATATAAAGCCAGTCAATGGTACGGGTGGCAGAGGAATCGTAAAGGTGGAACGTGTAGAGAATCATTATGAGCTATTGGGAAGAAATGATCAGCGAAAGAAAATTAAAGCTACATGTAAAACACTCATGGAAACAACCAAATGGCTGGATACATGGAAAAGGAAGGATAAATGGATTGTACAGCAAGGCTTGCACATAGACCTGCTACCTGCAAGATCAGTTGATGTCCGTTTACTCATTCAGAAGGAACAAACAGGTGTCTGGGATGTGACTGGAATGGGTGTTCGAATTGGTCCAATTCATTCAGCTACCTCTAATCTGCATGGTGGGGGACAGGCAAAAGAACTAGCTTCGTTTTTGGAATCGTTATTTGGAGCAGAAAGAGCACAGATGATTAAAAATGAGTGTCATCAATTAGCAAAACGGACAGCTCTCACAGTCGAACGGCATTTTGGTCGGATGCTGGAGCTTGCCCTTGATATTGGCATCGATGTAAATGGACTTATTTGGCTGATCGAGGTAAATCCTAAGCCTGGCCGGGAAATTTTCCGGGAATTAGGACAAATGAAAACCTACCAGCAAGCGATTGAACGTCCCATTCACTATGCAAAGTATTTGGCTTCACAACAATAGCACAGCTTTGGTGGCACGAGTTACCTCGAATGCAACGGGAATACAAATATTCAGGCGACCGAGTTCTAAGGAACTGACCGGCTACCGCCTGCTTTTTTTCGTTTCGAGAATGGACAAGGAATACTACATGTTATAAAAGCTGACAGGAGTAGAAGGAGAAACGAATTTATGAAAGCTGAAAAATTCTTTACACATCCCGCGGGTATAGCTGTTGCTGCCACAGTCACTACCTTTTTATGGGGAAGTTCTTTCCCGTTTATTAAAAAAAGCTATGAGCATTTACAGATCGCAAAGTCAGATATCTTTGAACAGATGCTTTTTGCTGGATATCGTTTTGTGCTGGCTGCTCTTGGAATCTTATTGGTGATGCTTTTGCTTCGTAAACAGGTAGCATACCAAACAGGCTCCTTGAAGCGATTGATAAAGGTAGGAGCTTTTCAAACATTTTTGCAATATATCTTTTTTTATATTGGCCTTAGCTATAGTTCAGGAATTCAAGGCTCGATTATTGCAGGAACTACTTCCTTTTTTCAGATTATCCTAGCTCATTTCATGTATAAAAATGATTCATTAAGTATTCGAAAATGTGTGGGATTAGCGATTGGGTTTCTAGGTGTTATTATTGTTAATTTGCCGAGTGGAGGTTCAATGGCAATCACATTTGGAATAGGAGAGATTTGTTTATTGGCTGCTATGTTTTGCGGTGGGTTGGGAAATATTTTGTCAAAGCAGGAAGCAGCTCATCTCGATATTCTATATTTGACCTCTTATCAAATGCTACTAGGGGGATTAGGTTTACTGGCAGTTGGAGCTAGCCAGGTAGGGATAATGCCTTTTCAGTTTGATTGGGACACCAGCCTGATGTTGCTCTATTTGGCATTTATTTCAGGAGCTGGTTTTGTATTATGGAACAACATCATGAAGTACAACAAAGTAGGGAATGTTTCCATGTATTTATTTTTGATTCCCGTGTTTGGAGTTCTTCTTTCCTCCGTTATGCTACAAGAAGCCATTCATCTTGTGGTATTAGTTGCTCTGGTTTGTGTAGCTGGGGGCATTATCATTGTTAATAAGCAACGGTCTGCAACATCAGCTACAGATCCTGTGGAAAAAGTTGGAAAACAATTGAAATAAAGATATGTGCATTCACCCACCCTCTCCTATAGGCATATGGTACAAAAGGGGAGGGGTGTTGGAACAGATGCAGGTTGAGTTTGGATGGCTTCATTGGATATACGTTTTTTTTATCCTGCTCATTATTTTGCTAATGGTGCTGAGGAGAGACACAAGTCTTATCAGTATAGTAGGGATTGCTGTATTGGGTTTTGTGGCAAGTGGCTCCTTGTATACAGCAGTAGAGGGAATCTTTAATAGCTTCATTTATGCTATCAATGAGCTATTACCTACCATTCTCATTATTTGCGTAATTGTTGCCATGAGTCTAGTATTATCAGTTTCTGGAGTAAATGAAACAATGATTACACCTATGACGTTTTTTATCAAGGCACCAGGCCCAGCTTACTGGATCATTGGGGTTTGTATGATGGTGATCTCATGGTTTTTCTGGCCATCACCAGCAGTGGCTTTAATTGGTGCTGTTGTGCTCCCTGTTGCTGTTCGAATAGGGTTACCAGCAATAGGCGTTGCCATAGCGATGAATTTATTTGGTCATGGGATAGCATTATCTAGTGATTTTATTATTCAAGGCGCACCCTCCCTTACTGCAGGAGCTGCTGGAATAGCAGTGGAGGATGTCATACGTGCAAGCGTCCCTTTAATCATGGTCATGGGACTTGTTTCAACAAGTGTTGCGTTTTATTTGTTACGTCGAGATATGAAAAATGGAAAATTGCAGGCCGATTCAGGACTGTTGCCAAATAAAGCTTTTGTGGAGGAAAACGGGGAAATAAGGGAGGATGCTTCATCAGATATTCTCTTGCTTTCGAAGCCAGTGCGTATTGCTTTTTCTATTTTAGTTCCCGTCTTGTTTGCCTTAGATGTGATAGCTATGTGGCTTTTTGATCTAAGGGGAGGGGATGCAACAGCTTTAGTTGGTGGCACAGCCATGTCAATTATGTTGCTCGTCACTATGTTTATGCACAAAAAAAGGGGCTTGGAAAAGACTACAGAGTATCTTATCCAAGGGTTTCAATTCGGCTTCAAAGTGTTTGGGCCTGTTATTCCAATAGCAGCCTTTTTTTACATGGGAGATAGTGGTTTTATCAAGGTTTTTGGTGAAATATTACCTGTTCAATCTCAGGGAATAGTGAATGATCTTGGGATTGCTTTGGCTCAGACCATTCCGTTAACCAAGGAAGTAGCAGCAGCGACTGTTACGGGAGTCGGAATTATAACTGGTTTAGATGGCTCAGGATTCTCCGGTATTAGTTTGGCTGGGTCGGTGTCCAATCTTTTTGCTTCTTCGATGTATGATGGTGTTGCCACTCTTACGGCTTTAGGTCAGGTAGCAGCCATTTGGGTTGGTGGTGGTACTCTAGTTCCTTGGGCGTTAATCCCAGCGGCAGCCATTTGTGGTGTCAGTCCGTTTGAGTTAGCGAGGCGCAACTTGATCCCGGTTTTAATCGGACTAGGGGCGACAACAATCGTTGCTGTTCTTCTACTTTGAAAGAAAAGACCAGAGAGGCGTGAAGAGATACTCTGGTCTTCTTGATGTACCGGTGGTTTTTCGGTAGAGGGGCTTCCTTATATTTTATTTTCATATGATTAGGAAAATGGAGCTCCAAATCTGCCTTCAAAAATGGTTTCGGCCAATTCTCGTCTAGAATTAGGCATCTCACGTTCTTGAAAAGCTTCTGATAAGGCCTCTTTTTCTCCCTGATAACCAATAGCGATAACGACTTCAATCTCGTATTCATCTGGAATCTTCAGTAGCTCACGGGCTTTGTCAGGATAGAAGCCA
>NZ_LSSO01000028.1:0-5632 GCF_001645205.1 Brevibacillus sp. SKDU10
ATTCCACCATTTCTCTTTTACTTGCCGATATCACTAGTTGTTCTCGACCACGATTGGTTCGACCACAAGTCCACGATGCGTACTCCAGACATAAATCGTCAATAACGCAACTACAAGGAACCCTACCCAATAAGGAGCTTCCGGCTGAATTCGGTATAATGCCGTTCCAGCAATCGGTGCTACAAAAGAGCCCACCCCTGTTGCCGCCGTAGTCAAGCCTGCTGCTGCCCCCTGTTCCTCTTCTCCTGATGCCAACGAAACACCTGCTATATAACCAGGCATGGCGAATCCGCCTCCAACACCCAGTAGTAAAAAAGCGAGGACGAAACTGAATAAATTGTTAATGAAAACAAGAAGCAGCAGACCTCCCCCCAGTATCGGCAGACCGATACGAAGCAAGGTACGCGGCATGAAGGAGCGTTTCCGAATGACTACCATTTGGACCAATGCCATCATAAAACCGACGCAAAACAAACTGATTCCAACCCACAGCGCTGTATCTGCGTAATTTAATCCAAATTTATCCTGGACATAAAAGCCTGCTGTCACCTGTAGCATAACAATGGCGCTCATCATACACAAGGCAATCAATAAATAAGGCCGTATACCTGGCTTGCGTAGATTAAGCTTGTTTGTTTTACCAGATGACTTTGGTGTAAAACGCGGAATACGTACATACACCAAAAGCGCAGCAAATAATGATAGAACAGCAGCAACAACAATGAGAAACAGGAGATGAATCCCTGATAATGCTGCCCCCATGGCGGGACCGATCAGAAAACCAATACCACTCGCCGCACCAATCATCGCCATTCCCGCTGAGCGTTCATGCAACAAAGTTAAATCGGCCATCAGTGCCTGCCCGGAGGAAGTCATTGCGGGGAAAAACAGACCGAACAGCATCCGTGAAAACAACAATAGGATAAAAAGCAAAGTCAGCTCTGTTCTCCCCTGTAAACCAATCCAAGAGAGCCAAGCAAATAGCACCAAACTAAACGTAAACCCAACCAAACCAATAATCATAATCGGTTTGCGACCGAACCGATCACTTTGCTTCCCCCATATAGGAGCACCAAGTAACAAGATGAGGGCGGAAGCTGAAATGATCCAGCCTGCATGCATTTCATCGAGGCCCATCTCTCGAATTAATGGAGCCAGCACCGGATTAATGACTCCTAGGCCGATATAACAAATCATTAATGACAAGAAAATAACACGTTTCGGTTCCATATAACCGCCTCCATTAGTACTTGTAATTCTTGCAGCATTCGTCGCAATTACATCAAAGAGACTCTACAACATAAGAGAATGACCTCTTTTGCTGTTACCTTTTTGTGCATCTATGAGCAGCTTTTGCCCCATTTAGCTCTGACCGCCTCCCTATTATTCAAATCTGTATTTATTATCAATAAAATGTAAATGCTGTTCCGCCTGTAAACGGATGATTCCTAACGTTTTACGGATTATTTTCTATCAGACAAATAAAAATGTAATTTAACTCACATAGCTATGCTCCGTTCAAATCAGAAGCCCTACAGAATTTACTTATGTGATTGCATAGAAAAAAGCCCATTTGTTGCACAAAAGCCACCTCATGTAAGGAGCTAATATAAACAAATGAGCTTATCAGGAATTTAGGAAACATTTTTTGCCTTGAGAAGAATAAGACCCCCTTTTAATGTACACCTCATTGATTTCGATTAAGAAGGATTCACAATCCTCGCTATGCTCAAGACCCTATTTCTCTAATCCCACCTTCGCTTCCTGTGACTTCGGCAGTACCCTCCCCTCAGTCAGATAATTCATAACCGCAGAAATAAAGAGCTTGCCAGCCACAAGCATAGAGCGTTCATCTACGTCAAACATTGGGTGGTGATGTGGATAAGTCGCCTGAATGTCTGGGTTTCGCCCTCCTACATAAAAGAATGTGCCAGGTATTTTTTGGAGATAATAAGCAAAATCCTCCGCACCCATTCGAGCCTCTAGTATCTCTGTATGCTCCTCACCTACTAAAAGCTTGGCAAGCTGATGAATACGCTCTGTCTCTGTCTCATCGTTACATACGGCTGGATAGCCCCGTTCATAGTCGATTGTAAACGTTGCCCCCGCCCCTTCACAGGTCGTTTTGGTAATTTGTTCAAGTGAGGTTTCAATCCTTTGGCGAACATTTTCATCAAAGGTACGTACCGTTCCTGATAAAGTAACGCTTTGTGGTATGACATTAAACGCTTGACCCGCGTGAAAGCTACCCACTGTTAACACTGCGGCTTGAAGAGGATCAATCCGTCTACTAACAATTTGCTGTAGGTTTAATACCAGTTGACTTCCAATCACTAGCGGATCAATCGCTTTATGTGGATACGCGCCATGACCTCCCTTACCCGTTATCTCAATATAAAATGAATCTGCCGCGGCCATCATATAACCCGATTTTACTCCAACAACTCCTACAGGCTCATCTGATGAAACGTGGGCACCGTAAATAACATCTACACCATCAAGGCATCCCGCTTCAATCATTGAAACTGCACCACCTGGCAATAATTCTTCTGCAAACTGGTGAATAAAAATCACAGTCCCGGATAACTCGTCACGATACTCGCTCAGAACCTTAGCGACACCAAGTAAACCCGCTGTGTGAATATCATGACCGCATGCATGCATCACCCCTGGTACCCGTGATTTATATATGACATCCTTTTCATCCTGAATGGGCAGAGCGTCAAAATCAGCACGCAAAGCAACCGTTTTTCCTGGCTTTCCACCTTTTAGAACTCCAAGTACCCCATTACCGCCTACTCCCGTTTTTACCTCAAGTCCAATTTGGCGTAAATAATCAGCTATTTTTATAGGCGTATTTACTTCTTGGAAGGAAAGCTCCGGATACATGTGTAAATCTCGGCGAAATTCAACTAATTCAGGATAAAGCTGGTCCAAGCGGTCTAGCATTGGCTGTATCATAAAAAAACAACCTCCTTTTGAGAAACCCTGTTCTTTCAAAAAAGAGTTCTTCTTACAGATTCATGCTTTCGGCACATTATGTCTATTCCTGCTTTTGTATAACTATACGTTTTGTATCATTAACAATAAACCGAAAATTCAGTCTTTTAAAACCAAAGAAAGATCGATGCCTTGACTAAGGACTACCGGCTACCGATCCTCTTCTTTTCATCATTCAAGCTGCTGCCAATTTGCTGGATACGTAACATATAAAAACTTTGCATAGGCTGGTACGGAGAACTGAATGCTTGTATTTCTGGGAATGAGAATAATATCGCCTGCATGTCCGATAATGCGACGACCATTGATTACAATTTCTAGTGTTCCTTCTATGATATAATCAATTTCATCATATTTTAAAGTCCAATCGAATGTCGTTTCTTTCATTTCCATCAATCCACAGCCAAGCCGAGGGCTCTCCTGTAAATCTAACGCATCTTTTAAATATACGCGATCGCCTGCTTTTCCCGTATCAAAAGGCTCCAATTTCAACGAGTTCAATTTAACAGACATTACACCGCTTGGATCAATCTTCTTATCTATCTCATCAGGTGATTGGTTAAGCTGTGTAAGCTTTTCCAAAACAATTTTACGAACTAACGCTTCAAGAGATGCTGTATCATGTTGCATTTATTTTTCCTCACTTTCAGCAGTTAGCTTTGATTTGGAAGCAATCAGAATAGCTACTAGCACTGCGGTGATTCCACCCACTAGTTTCCCTACGATCATTGGAAAAATAAGATCTTTTTCTATACCAGCCGTAAACCCTAAATGATCCCCAAAGGTGAAAGAAGCACTAACTGCAAAGGCGATATTTATGATCTTTCCCCTTGAATCCATTTCTTTTAGCATGCCAAACATCGGTATGTTGTTGGCTAGAGATGCTACTAGCCCTGCGGCCGCTTTATCATTCATACCAAGTAATGAGCCTAGCTTAAGTAATGGTTTTTGGAAAACTTTAGTAATGACATATACCATTGGAAATGCTCCCGCAAGTACGATAGCAATAGAACCTACGATTTCAATGCCATCCCAAATAGGAGTCATCCCGGGAATAATAACCACTCCTGTTAAGGTCTCAATAATGATAGCCGCTAGTGCCAGCGTAATAATAATAACGACTCCTTTGCCAAAAACACTAAAGCCCTTTATCATCCCATTCGGGACTAGCCATAGCCCAACTCCAATAATTAATGCTACTAGAATGATAGGAACTAAATTACGCAAAATCATCCCAAGATCATAGCCAGCAACCAATCCACCTACTAAGCAACCAATCGGAATTGTCATGATTCCAGCTAGCACCCCGGTAGCAAGGTATTTACGATCCTCTCTTTCAATAATGCCAAGTGCAACAGGAATGGTAAATACAATAGTAGGGCCAAGCATGGAGCCAAGAATTATACCGGCAAAGCGTCCTGCTTCCGGATTGCTTGCCATCTGCATGGCTAGCGGATATCCTCCCATGTCATTAGCGAGCAAGGTGGTGGCAAACATGGCTGGATCAGCGCCTAATGCCGTATAGATAGGCACAACGATCGGCTTTAACAACGTCGCTAACACAGGTGCCAGCGAAATAACTCCCACCATGGCAAGTGTGAGCGATCCCATCGCCATAATTCCTTCCTCGAATTTATCCCCTAAATTAAATTTATTATCCAAGCATTTATCAATTGCTCCCAAGACCATGAAGATTACCATAATATAAATGATAATTTCATTAATACTCATACACTGTCCTCCTTACACGAGTCTCTTAGCTCATAGCTGTCAATAATACCAACGATCGTCGCATCAATGGGTGCTTTGACTTGATCAAAAGCCGCTCTTGCCGAACCGCCCTTCGTTACCAATACCAAATCACCAATACCAGAGCCTGCACCATCCGCAGCTACAAAGGTCTTAGCTGGTTCACCACCAAAAATTTCGGAGGGAGAGACAATCATCAGTTTCAGACTATCTAATTTTGCATCTTTTCTTGTGGCCCAAACGTTACCAATGACTTTTCCGATAATCATACAGGTTTGCCCTCCTGTTTTGTTTTCTTGACAGTAAGCTGATTCATACGTACAAAATCTTTAGCTAGTGGAGTTAAGATGGCATTTGGTAAAATGGTAAACGATTGAGCCCCTAATAAGCATAGCTTTTTTAATACAGATTCAGATATGACCCTCTGCTCTATATGCCATACTTTTTCTGCGGCATCTACTAAATTACTTGCCTCATTCACATGTAAATCATGCTTTCCCTCACAATTTGAATCCAAGTGTTCAGAGGACCTTTGGCAAATTGACTGCGTTATGGGTCTTTCCAGATGGCGCTTTTCCTGACCAAGCAGATGAATGTCTACTTTATTGATCAAAGTCACTCCAAAGGAAACAAGCTTCTGCTCGTATGATTGATACAGATCATATAAATGAGCTGGAGCTGTACGGTGGAATTGCCGATGCTCAAGACCTTCTTGTAACAGGTACACCTTTTTCCCTTGAAGTAGTGCTTGGGTAATGAGATTCTTTGAAGGTATGAGCCCCAATGCTAGTGAAGCTAATGTGCAGCAATGTAATCCAGTTATCAAAATGAAGGCAAAGGATTGAACGTTACATTCCAAGAGGTCATCAGGCCACTTTTGTGA
>NZ_LSSO01000029.1:0-1268 GCF_001645205.1 Brevibacillus sp. SKDU10
TTGATTCCATTGTAAAAGCGGTGGCAAATGCTGGCGTCGCACATGCCGAACGATTGGCAAAGCTAGCAGTAGAAGAGACTGGCTTTGGCATCTGGGAGGATAAGGTAATCAAAAACCTGTTTGGCAGTCAGGTCGTTTATGAGCATATTAAGGATCTAAAAACGATTGGGATTTTAAACGAGGATACAGTGAAAAAAGTCATCGAGGTAGGGGTGCCAGTAGGAGTAATCGCTGGATTAATTCCATCAACGAATCCAACCTCTACTGTCTTATATAAATCCCTTATTTCCATGAAAGCCGGGAATTCCATTATTTTTTCCCCTCATCCCAATGCGAAAAAATGTATTTTGGAAACGATAAAGATCATTAGGGAAGCAATTGCCTCAGCTAGTGGTCCTGAAGATATTGTGACTTGTATGGAGATGCCTACCATTCAAGGAACCAACGAATTGATGAAACACAAAGGTGTGCAACTGATTTTAGCAACAGGCGGCTCAGCAATGGTAAAAGCAGCCTACAGTTCGGGAACGCCAGCAATCGGTGTTGGATCAGGGAATGGGCCTGCTTACATTGATAAATCTGCTGATTTGCAGAATGCAGTCAAGCGTATTTTAGATAGTTCAACCTTTGATAATGGAACAATTTGTGCTTCCGAGCAGTCAGTCGTCGTGGAAAGATGCATGAAAGAGAAGGTAATAGCAGAATTTAAAAAGCAGGGAGCTTATTTTCTAACCCCAGATGAAAAGGAAAAAGTTGGACGATTGATTATGCGAGAAAATGGTTCAATGAATCCACAAATCGTAGGGAAGAGTGTACAACATATTGCCAATTTAGCTAAGATCACAGTTCCCGCTAACGCAAGACTGTTAATTGCAGAGGAAACAGAGGTGGGCTATAAAGTAGCTTTCTCACGGGAAAAACTGGCTCCTATTTTAGGATTCTACACAGCCGATAGTATGGAGAAAGCATGTGATTTATGTGAAGAAATTTTGCTACATGAGGGAGCAGGCCATACTTGTATTATTCATGCACAGGATGAAAAGGTTATTCGTTACTTTGGTCTGCGTCAACCTGTATCTCGCTTTTTAGTAAATACACCAGCAGCATTGGGTGGAATCGGGGGAACAACCAATTTAGTACCTGCTTTAACATTGGGCTGTGGAGCAGTGGGTAACAATTCTACTTCAGATAACGTAGGACCTATGAACTTAATTAATATTCGACGCATTGCTTATGGGGTTAGGGAACTAGAGGCACTACGTCCACAC
>NZ_LSSO01000030.1:0-6065 GCF_001645205.1 Brevibacillus sp. SKDU10
TCGTCTGTTAGGGATGGCAGCTGCTCCTCTGGTGCAATCCATAGCATATGATCGATGGGATCGAACTGGCTGAATATCTGGACCATTTCCTCAACTGAATGATCATGATGAATGGATAGCACATGCGCATGCGGGTATTGCTTTCGGATTTCATTCCATATGCTTTCATTGCCTCCGACTATGACGAGATTTTCATGTAGCGCAGGAATCATTTGTTGCTTGTCATAACAAAGTGGCTCCCAAACGGGCGCTACCATAATACCTTCTTCATCAATCGCGGAAAGCTTATCAGACTGGCTCACTTCTTCTTGTACCTCGGATGTATGTGGTGGCACTAATGAAGGCAATTCATTGGATGGTCCCTGACATGCTTTATTGTCGTACCCAATGGCATCCGCGTCTCTTTCAGGCACCCAGTAAAACTCCTTAGCAAACGGATAAGTTGGAAGCGGGATTCTCGCAAAGTGATCTTCTTCAAATAGATGCTCAAAATCTAATTCATACCCTTGGGTATACAAGGACGCGAGAATAGACAGTTGTTCAATATATTCATTTGCAGTCATATCCCCATTTATATTTCGTAAGCATTCATTTCCGTAGCGCTTTAAGGCGATTTGCTCGCGTTGTTCATTTTTATTTACGATAGAGGTATATACATCTGGTGCTTTTCCTTTTTCTAGCCATCTTTTCAAGACATCTACGAGTTCATTGCGCTCGTGAACTACAAAGGCTAAGCGGTGATTAAAGTGCTTTCTTCCCAGCAATAAGGTATAGCTCATATTTCCGTAGTGAACCTGCTCTGCTTTTTCACAATACTGAATGATCTGTTCTACTTGTTGCTCTAACTGGTCTTGTGTTCGAGCGGATAATGTTAGTAAATAGCCTGGTTTTGGTGAAGGTGTTAGCTGTCTTCTCGGCGCTTCTTCGATAACCATATGTGCATTTGTTCCACTAAATCCAAATGAGCTAATAGCTCCACAGCGTTTCTTGTTTGGTTCAGCCGTCCACTCTGTCAGTGCGGTATTGACATAAAAGGGACTATCTTCAAACTCGATATTTGGATTTCCCTTCTGAAAATGTAGCGTTGGTGGGATCTGTTTGTGCTGTAAAGACAATAAAATTTTAATGATGCCTGTGACTCCGGCCGCAAAGGCTAAATGTCCAAGGTTACTTTTTATTGATCCGATTGCACAATAATTTTTTTCATCCGTGTATTTCGTAAATGCTCGCGTCAAGGCCTGAAATTCGATTGGATCCCCCAGCTTCGTCCCTGTTCCATGGGCCTCGATCATTTGAATGTGTCGGGGCTGAATGTTAAAGGTATCATATACCTCTTGCTCCAATCGTTCTTGCGATTTGGCGCTAGGTGCGGTAATGCCATTTGTACTCCCATCCTGATTGACTCCCGAACCACGAATCACTCCATAAATATGATCCCGGTCCGCGATGGCATCAGACAAACGTTTCAGTATGATGACCCCCGCTCCCTCACCGGGAACAAAACCATCCGCCCGTTCGTCAAAGGTATGACAGCGACCAACAGGAGACAGCATCCCTGCTCGATTCGACTCCAGGTAAAAAGCAGGGGTCGATTGAAGGAATACACCGCCGGCCAATGCTATCTCTGTTTCTTTTGTCCAAAGACTTTGACAAGCAAGATGGATCGCTACTAACGAACTAGAACACGCGGTATCTACAGCTATCGCCGGACCCTGTAAATCGAGATAGTATGCAATGCGTGCCGGAATGATGGAAGCCGCATTTCCCCAAAACGAAGTGGCAGGAGGCTTCGTATCGAATAAATTTTGATAGTCTTTGCCGCTACAGCCCACATACACTCCACACTTTTTACCCTGAACTCCCGCTCCTGCATATCCAGCATCCTCTAATGCTTTCCAGGATTCCTCCAAAAAGATTCGTTGCTGCGGGTCCATATACATGGCCTCAACACCTGAAATATTAAAGAAGAGTGGATCAAATTGGTCGATTCGATCAACAAAACTGCCCTGATTACAATAGGAGGCACCTTCTTCGTAATACTGTGTGAGATCCCAACGCGATACTTCTTCTACGAGGTCATGGCCCTTTGATAGATGCTCCCATAGCTCATGAACCGTTTTAGATTTTGCAAATCTTCCACTCATCCCAATAATCGCAATTGGTTCTCTCTGAATAGCTAAGGCTGGTTTATATTGGTATCGCTCCGGTAGCTGCACGACTATTTTTCCGATATTCTCTCGATTTTTCATACACTGATACGCTTCTTTTATCTCGTCAAAAGAAAATACTTTATAGATAGTCGGCTGAATCACATTGTCCTTCATTAATCGAAGCATCTCGTTTCGATAATCACGTAGTGCATTAGGCTGCTCCAGCATCAATTTTCTCAGATCAAGGCTTATAAAAGATTGATTGTTGTTTAAAATGGACAAATCAATGTCTCGGGCGCTTTTCAGTGCTGTCATCGCAATTTCAATGTATCTACCACCTCTTGCTAGACAGCCTAAGCCTTTTTGAATAGCATCTCCTGCTAACGTATTGATGACGACATCAACACCCTTACCATTCGTCAGTCGATAGATTTCTTGCTCAAAATCAGACTCCATGTAATTAATCGCATGCGACACACCCATTTGCTTTACATACTCTAGCTTATGCTCAGAGCTTGCAGTCGCATAAATTTCAGCTCCGTAATGCTTAGCCAGTTGGACAGCAATAAGTCCAACTCCGCCCGTCGCTGTTTGAATAAGAATTTTTTCGCCTTTCTTAACCTGCGCTCTACGAAAAGCAGCTATCACCGTCATTGATACAACAGGTAAGGAGCACGCTTCCTCAAAGGACAGCGAAGACGGCTTAGGAAAAACATAGGCTGCCTTACATGTAAGTAAACTGGCCTGTCCAGCCAAATTCTCTCCCCCGCAATACACAACCTCATCTCCAGGACGGATCGTGCTCACTGCACTCCCCACTTCAACTACTACACCACTAGCTTCAAATCCAGGAGTAAACGGATAGGGGGGCATAGTCGGGTATAAGCCTTGTAAACATAATAGGTCCCCAAAATTTAAGGAAAAAGCTCGAACTGAAATTCTTACCTCATCTTCTTTCAATTCTAAAATATCTGACTCTACAATCTGAATATCATCGATTCCTCCTGGGGATTCAATAAGCACCCTATGAAACTTAGCACGTTCCCTAATAAGGGATGAATGTTCATTCGAATGATTCATGCCAGCTATTATAGAATCACTTTTTTGGATCCTTTTTTCGCTAGTTGCGGTTACTGTTCGTTGACTGTTTTGCATGTCCTCTTCTTTGTTCCACTTAATTGAGCTTGAGACATCCATAGGTTTTTGTATATCCAATAGAGCTTCTAGTGTCTGTCTATATTCCGTTATCATGTAGTGAACCAATTGATTCACGTTATTATAATCAAAGACAACAGTCGTTTGTAGCCGTGTATGACATCTATTATTAATGCGCTGAATAAGTTGAATGCCTATAATGGAATCTACACCGTACTCCGAAAAACTCTGATCATTGTGAATCATTGTCTCATTGATCTTCAATTCTTCAGAAATGCTTTCTCGGATTATCTGGATAAGATGCTCCTCTATCATTTGATCCGTTATATCCATATGCTCCAGCTTGTCTTTCGGCCTTTCCCATTCAGACTGCTTTTGTTGATGCTCCTTATGAGCAAACAGTGTCTTTCTCTCGTCTTGTTTGTTGTCTGCCATAGCTGTAACAGGGCCGAGGTCTTGAAGCTGTAAGGTGACTCCATCGCTTTTTGCACAGATAATCTGTTGCTTATAATCGTTTTTTTCATCCACAGGGAAGTCAATAGAATGGAATCCTTCCGATTTTAGTACCTTTTTCCAGCTATCTGGATATAAGCCTGGACAGCCCGGAATACGTAGAGCTGTATCTTCATACATCCACCAGCCTTGTAAAAAGCCAAAGGTAAGATGTGTAAACACAGAACGATCAGCAATTTCATTTAATAGTAATAAACCATTGTTTTTCATTGCCGCTTTTACATTTCGTAGCGTATGACGGATATGTTTCGTGGCATGCACAACATTTGTAGCAATGACCAAATCATATCCGTTCGGATCAATATCCTGAGTGGCAACAGGCTGTTCAATATTAAAAATCTTAAATGTGACAAATGGATACTCTGGGCCATATTCCTTCTCTCCATGTCTAAGAAAAGCCAAAGAAAGATCTGTATAGCAATATTCCTCGATATACTCCTGAAACGGCTTTAGTCTGGGAAGAACACTAGCACTGGTTCCTCCCGTCCCGGCTCCAATCTCTAAGATTCGGATTGATTTACTTGTAACATTGCTTTGATTGATACGTTCCTGCATAAACGCGACTATTTTTTCAGCGAGTACATCATTAAAGTAATCTGCCAGTAAATTGTGCTTATATACTCCTTCCACCAAAGTCATAGATGACTGGGGAAACATGATATCGGTGGCAGTTTGTTTCCCTGTGAGTATGTCAGGTAACGCACCTAGCATCGTCTCTACCAATACAGCCTGGGATTTTAGGTTATCATCTTTTAGCCACTCTTCTCTTCTGTATTCCCACTCTTTCCAAGAGCTGGTATCTTCAATAGATGTATTTTTCGTGACCGTATACGTTTCACCGTCAAATGATAAATACCCGCTCCTCGTAAATATAGCAAACGTCTCATCTACCCATTTTTTATATAAATCGATGATTCCTATTCTTGTTATGACAGTTGCTGGATCGAAGGAGTTAGATGGAAACATCTTTATCCCTCTACATTTTTCCCACATTAATTTGATGAGAAGCTTATCCATATCGCCCAATTGCTTCGTCACATAAATGAATTGATCATCATTTTTCATGTTTTATCTCTCCATTGATTGGTTTTTGACGAATACGAATTTTTTATTGATAAATCGTCATACACTTTCTTCGATTAACTTCAACCCAAGTTGAAGATGTAGTCATTTTTGCAAACGCTAACTGGTTCATCGGTCCGACCAAGAGAGCTTCTAATGCTTTCATTGCTTCTGGAGGCTCAATCGAACCAACCCCTCTGCTTTTCATCCGTCTTTGATACTCCTCTGACGCTACCGTACCTACCGTTCCCCAATACCCCCAGTTCATCACTTTTACGGCACATGGCCATTCCAGGGCTAATTGACTGGCAAAAGCATCTTTAAAGGTACAGCCTGCTACATAATTGCTTTGTCCAGCGGCTTTTACAAACGAATTCATTGATGAGAAAAATAACACGAAATCAAGCGGCTCATCCTGAAATACCTCTGCTATATTCACACTCACGTCTACTTTGACACGAAGCCCAGCTCGGAATCTTTCCTCCTCCATATTCGCCAGACTTTTATCCAGCAACACGATGGCTGAATGGACGATTCCATGAATGGGGCCGTATTGCTGTTTTATTTCTTCGTAGGCTCGGTACAGCTCTTCTTGGTCTGTTGCATCTGCCACGATATAGCTAGGTGCAGGGCCGATTGATGCTAGTCGGTCTATCTTTGCTTGAATATTGGCATCCTTCTCTCTTCTGCCAATCCAAATCACCTTAGCTTCGTACATTCGAATCACGTATTCACTCCATACCTCGCCAATTCCCCCGGCGCCTCCAATCACGACATACACGCCACCGGTTTTATACAGCGTTTCCTCCTGCTGGTTATAACGTACAGGAACCAGCTCCTGCTGATGCCATTGCTGTTCTCGATAAACGTAAGGGTTCCCGTCTGCATCACTTGGCAGGGCAAACAGCTCCTGCATCGGCCAGATCGCTAGGGATTCTAGGTCGATGACTCGGATTTTCCAATGGCTATATTCCTTGGCCAGCGTCCCCATTAAGCCGTGAATACTGGCATGGGTTGGATTTACCTCATCGTATTTATGAAGAGGCTGTGCTTTTTGGGTAATAACCGTCCAGCCTATTTGTCTCCTATCGTAACCTAGGGCTAACAGGCTTTTGATGATTGTAAAGAGATAAATTACCCCTTTTTCCTGTCCCTCGATGATGCTGTCGTCTGTTAGGGATGGCA